>CAZKHP010000006.1:0-20407 GCA_964552695.1 uncultured Staphylococcaceae bacterium
CGGATGAACTGAGCGATTTCTTTGCTGATTTTGCTTTCGACGCGGGCGAAGATTTCGTCACGCGCTTGGTTGACCGACATGTTCGAGACTTTTTCGAGTTCGACGATGATGGAATCAATCTTGGTTTGGAGAAGGGCTTCTTTCGCGTCCACTTCTTTAAACCGTTTGGCTAAGTTTTCATTCTTTTCTTCGAGCGTGTTTTCTTTGGCAATGAGGGCGAGATCACGACGATCAATCCCTTGTTCGCGTATGAGTAATTTGTTTTCGGCAGCAACGACTTCTGCTTTCCGCTCCTTAATTTCCTTGTCCGCTTCGATCTTCATTTCGTAAGCAGCTTGCTTGGCGTCCAATTGGCTGTTTTTAACCAAATGTTCCGCTTTGATTTCTGCGTCACGAATGATTTTGGCGGCTTTGGCCATCGCTTTTTTCGACATGAATAACGGTACGAAAAAATAAGCGAGGAGGCCAATGCCGATTCCGACGATGGCAGCAAGAATAATCAGGAGAATGGCTGTTCCAGTAGGCATAATGACAGTTTCCCCTTTCAATGGTTTGCCTGCGCGTTTGGTTGATTTTCACGGGGGTGGAATACAAACGGCTTATAATCCGTGGTCGACGGAAAAATAAAATAACCGCAATTTGCAGATATTTTTACTCAAAAATCGCTCCTAATGGAGATTCCATTCGCTGAATTTTATGCTCACAGGCTTGGGCCTGATTACAGAATCTACGTAAACGACTCTTGAGTATATGTGTCAGTATCCGAAGATACATTTGTATTATAGCAAATCCGAAATGGTATTCAAAGTGTTTTGAAAGAAGTGGGTGAAAAAGAAAAGCCGCCTTTCGGGCGGCTTGTTTCGAATAGGCAATTAAATGGCGCCAGTACGGATCTTTTTGACGATTTCATCAAGAACCGTGGGGTTGTTTTTGAGGTAGGTTTTTGCGGTTTCGCGGCCTTGACCGATTTTGGAACCGTTGTATTCATACCAGGAGCCGGTCTTCTTAATGAAGCCCATTTCTGTGGCGACATCAAGCGCTTCGCCGGTCTTGGAGAAGCCTTCCCCGAAAATCAATTCGACCTTGGCGGCTTTGAAAGGCGGAGCCACTTTGTTCTTTACGATTTTTACGTTCACGATATTGCCGAGAACGTCTTCACCGTTTTTGATGGCTTCGCCACGACGGATATCGATACGGACGGTCGCATAGAATTTAAGGGCGCGGCCACCGCTGGTGGTTTCGGGGTTGCCATAAACGATCCCGACTTTTTCGCGGAGTTGGTTGATGAAGATGACGGTGCAGGACGATTTGTTGAGCACACCGGCGAGTTTCCGCATGGCTTTGCTCATCAAGCGAGCTTGCAAGCCGACTTGGTTGTCGCCCATGACGCCGTCGAGTTCGGCTTGGGGAACCAGAGCGGCAACGCTATCCACGATGATGATATCGATGGCATTGCTCTTCGCCAGCATTTCTACGATTTCAAGCGCTTGTTCGCCATTATCGGGTTGGGACAAAATGAGTTCGTCGACATTCACGCCGAGCTTGCGTGCGTATTCCGGATCAATGGCGTGTTCGGCATCGATGAAAGCGGCTCTTCCGCCCATCTTTTGCGATTCAGCAATGGCGTGAAGCGCCAAGGTCGTTTTGCCACTCGATTCCGGTCCGTAAATTTCAATGATGCGACCTTTCGGATAACCACCGACGCCGAGGGCTTGATCAATGAGAATAGATCCGGTAGGGATGCAATCGATGTCTGAAGCTGGGCGTTCGCCAAGTTTCATGACTGATCCTTTTCCGTACATCTTCTCGATGTTTTTTAAAGCCTCTTCAAGGGCTTCTTCTTTCGCGTTGTTGTTTGTTTCTTTCGTTGCCATAGTGTATTCCTCTCTTTCACATAATAGCCTTGTGAATATAAAACTTGTCCTTATTTGCTCGCAAACGGAAATTTCAACACTTCGCCGAATGCAAACTCCACCGCTGCCTTCCGGATTTCCTGGCGGGTTCCGGCAAGCGACAAACGGAAGACTTTTTGGGATTGGGCCGTAGCGATGCCGATGAAGCAGGTTCCAACAGGCAATTGGTCCATGATGTCCGGCCCGGCATTTCCGGTGAAAGAAACGCAGATGTCGACATTCAGTGCTTTTTTGCCGTTCACTGCCATCAACGACGCAATTTCTTTACTGACCGCCCCGTGCTTGGTCAGTGTTTCTTGGGGAATCGCAAGCAGGCGGACTTTGGTTTCATTGGAGTAGGTGATGAGCGATCCTTTGAAAACCTTGCTTGCCCCAGGGATATCCGTCAGGGTCTTGGCAAAAAGACCTCCGGTGAAACTTTCGACCGAACCGATGGTCCAATGATTTTCATTCAGAAATTCGATGAGCAAAGCTTCACGCATATTACTTATCCTTTAATACTTGAACATTTTGAACGATGTAAATGACGCCTGAGAGAAGCGAAGCGGCGGCCGCGACATAACATAAGATTTGTGTGACAGACCATTCTTGGGGAAGACCGAGGTAAGAAAACGGCCAGTCATTGAGAAAGACGAAGACAATGGCCACCATTTCGGCAACCGTTTTGATTTTTCCAAAGATGTTGGCGGCGATGACTTGACCGCGTTGGGCGGCCACAAGACGCATGGCATCGACAATCAAATCGCGGGCAATGCAGAGAATCACCACGATTGTCGGGACAGTCATCGTTTGTTCCGTGGCCCAAACCGGTGTCGTAATCAAGAAAATGAAAGCCGAATCGACCAACAGCTTATCGGCGATGGGATCCATGAATTTGCCAAAGTTCGTGACCTGATTCAGTTTCCGGGCGAGATAACCGTCCAGATAATCCGATAAACTGGCAATCAGAAACAGAATTCCGGCAATCAAGTAAATGAGGTTGATGCCTTTTCCGGGAAGTCCTACGTTGATGTTAGGAATCACGATTCCGAGAGCATTAAACGGAAAAAATAAAAGGCCGATCAACACGACCACTAAAACCATTCTCGCCAATGTTATTTTATTGGGCAAATTCATTGAAATCTCCTTTTTTGAGTACCGACCTAGTAAGCCATGTTCTGTTTTAGATAATTATTCATCTATGCAAAGCATGAATCGGGAAATTCTGAATTATTTCCTTCAACTTCCCCTACCAAATTTGGGTTTCTCGCTTGTGGGGTTTACCGCGTTCCACCCCTTGGTTTCCCAAGGGCTTCGTCACTGTGGCACTTTCAAGGGTTCCGCCATACCTTTCGGTTTAGGCCTTACCCTGCCGTTATGCGCTCCCGCATACCTGGCGTTATTTTTTCCGCCAGCGCAATCACTACGAGCATCACAGCTCGTGCGAGCATGGACTTTCCTCTAACGCAAAGCGTCAGCAATTATCCGGGTCGATATTTATTACTCGATTTTGTTGGGATCTTTTCCTAAGCGGAAGAGTGCAGATTCCAACGACTTAATGCGTTTCAAAAGATCAATGTTCGAAAGACTGACTCCTGTGTCATCATCCAAATTTTTGAATTTTTCTTTGAGCAAAGCATTTTGAATTTCCAGCTCTTGAATCTTCTCTTTGTAGGCCTTGTTTTCAGCTTTTAAAGTTTCAATCATCGGGATTTCGCTTTTTTGGAAAAGTTCAAGGAACTCATAGTCTTTGATGATGCGATCAAGGAAGGTGTCAACCTCAAGCGCTTGGTAGCCTTTCACATTCGCGGAAAAACGTTTTTTGAGAATCTTTTCGGCGGATAAATCAAGCTTAAAGTCCATGCCACCAACCCCTTTCGATTTATTATATATTTTTTTATATAATAAAGCAATAAAAAATCCGCTTGAAATCGAAACCTTTTCTCGAGTCGTTCCTGTTTTTTATTCTTCAAAGAATAAACTATATGATATACTAAACCCGAGGCCCGTTCATGAAGTCATTATTGAAGCAAATTAAAAATCGTCGACACCTGATTTTTTTAGATTTGGAAGGCACCCAATTTAGTCATGAAATGATTGCTTTGGGAGCGGTCAAAGTCGATATCAACCGTTCCGGAAAAATACTCGTTATCCATAAAGGAATGAAAGTCCTGGTCAAGCCTCAAGGCAAGATCGGCACGTTTGTCACGAATCTCACCGGCATTACCAAAGAACAAATTGATCAAGACGGCATCAGTTTTGCCGACGCCCTGATTCAGCTTAAAAAGTATTGCGGATTAACCTTCTCGCGGAGCGTTTTCGTGACCTTCGGAAACCACGATCTACGCATCGTCATGCAATCGTTGGCCCATAACCCTGCCGCCAATGCGGACATCGCCAAATACATCTGCCGTAACGACATCGACCTTTCCGCCACCTTGGCCCAATATATCAAAGACGCCAACAATAATCCATTCTCATTGATGAACTATCTCAAAGTGTTCGGAGTGACTCCCGAAGGCGTTGCTCATGACCCGTTATGGGACGCGAAAAACCTCGTCTTATTGTACCAAGCGGCTATGTCCAAAAACGAAATCGTGTTTGATGAATATTTGAAATTGTTAGGCAATATGCGCCATCTCCCCGAGCCTATCACCCAAGTGGTGAGCAAATTGGTTCGCGGCGAAGACGTGACTTCGGCATCGTTCAAGGAACTGGTGCGCGAATCGGTCAAGTAGGTTTTATGATCCGATATCCAAACGGCAGCGAAGGTCCGGTCCTTCCCAAGAAAAATAAAAATCCAAACCTCGCCAATGCCGCCAACCGCGGGATGGGCCTTGAAGCGGCCATTAATAACGCCAACGCTTACTATAACGACAAACAAATCGCTTTAATCACCAAACGGCCAACGCCGATCAATATCGTGAAGGTCGATTATACCAAAGGAGCCCGCATCACGGATGCGTATTTTGAGCACCAATCCACCACGGACTATAACGGCATCTACCGCGGAAGATACCTCGACTTCGAAGCTAAGAGCACGCGGTCAAAAACGTCTTTCCCGTTAGGCAATATTTCGGTCCACCAAATCGCCCATTTAAAACGAGTGATCAAGCAAGGTGGCATTGCGTTTTTCATCATCTGCTTTTCGATCTTGGATGAATATTTTGTCATCGACGCTTCGTATGTCATCGATTGTTTCGAAAACTCGGCAAAAAAATCCATCAGTCTGGAAACCATCAAAAAAGTCGGATGTTCGATCCGACAAGGTTTCACGCCGCGTCTATTTTATCTTGAAGCTGTCGACCAACTTTATTTCAAGGAGTCTCTTCTTTGATTTTTCGGCAATACGCTCTTAGGTGACACTGAGAACAATTAGGGTTCATGGCTTTACAAAAGTACCGTCCAAAATGGATCATTTGATGGTGCGTCTTGATGTAACGTTCTTCGGGAATCACATTCCGAAGTTTTTTTTCGATGATTTCAACCGAATCGTTAGGTTTAGCAAAATACAGGCGTTTTGATATTCTGGCGACATGGGTGTCCACCGCTATTTCCGGAATATGGAATAGTTCAGCACGAACGACATTGGCGGTTTTTGCGCCGACTCCGGGCAAACTCATGAGAGCTTCTTTGTCGGAGGGGACTTTTCCTTCAAAACGGTCAATGATTTGGCGGCAACATGTTTGGATGTTCAAGGCTTTTGTCCTGTAGAGGCCAATGGAACGGATGTGGTTTTCAATCTCGGAGATATCCGCGTCCGCAATGCTTTCGATGGTCGGAAATGCGCGGAAGAGGTCAGGAGTGACCAAATTGACGCTTTTATCGGTTGTTTGAGCGCTCAAAATGACCGCGATTAAAAGGGTGTAGTCGCTTGTATAATTCAGCTCGCAAGAAGCATTGGGAAACAACTTGTCAAAAAACGAAAAAATGGCATCGAGCGTTTGTTTATTCATCGTCCTCGTCAACCCATTTCGTTTGCGCAATGGCAATGGTTTTTTCAATATCTTTGTTCCATTGTTCGTTGACCGCGGAGTAACCTTCTTTGGAAACATCGTCACGGGTCGCCCATTTCAATAGAATCTTGTCGATGGAACGGATCGACTTTTTATTATTCGCCATCGCTTCGTGGAGCGCATTGATGATGACTTCGTCCGTATATCCGAACCCGACCCATTCGCGGATGCGAGAAAATTCCAAAGGGGATAAGGTACGTCCAAATTCCTTTTCAAAAACCTGGTAAATGTTTTGAATCTGCGTGGAAAACTCATTGGAGTTGACGGCTTCATGGTCTTTAATGACCGCGAGTTGAAACTCACGGAACAACCGTTTCTTGAGCGGTTCGAGCGTCGTTTTCATTTGGCTTTCGGAGTTATCGAATTCAAGAATGTTCTTGTTGAGTAATTCCACGAGCACTTGATCGATTTCGGTAATCGGCAAAGACATTTTAAGAGCCAGCAAATCGGCGGTCACGAGAGTATTTTTTTGTTGTAACAAATGGTCCACCATAAAAATGACGGACAATTGTTTTTCGTTGATTCCGAACTTTTTGTAATTTTCCAAAAGCAGATAATGGAAGTCGATGGCACCAAGAAGACTATTTTCCATAAAAACACCTCTGATTGTTATATCGTAGCATAAAAATGCTACTGGGTTCCGAGTAGACTTTATTTTTTTCCAAAGATTTCCAAAAGCGATGTGGCTTTTGTGGCATCAAGGGCTTTGAGTTTTGCTAGTTCTTCATTGACTTTCGCAGGTTGCAAAAATTGTAGCAAATCCCAGTTATTTTTAATGGCCTTGGCCGTTTCGGGTTCAATCTCAAAGCCAAGTTTCAAGTGGAAACGAAGGGCGCGCAACATCCGTAACGGGTCTTCCTGAAAGCGAAGATTCGGTTCGCCAATTGTCCGAATCAAACGGTTGTTCAAATCCGACAAGCCTTCCGTAAAATCGTGGACATGAAGAGCTTCATCGATGTAAAGGGCATTGATGGTAAAATCGCGCCGGGGATAATCCTTTTCAATATCCACAACAAAACTGACGGAGGATGGATGGCGGTGGTCTTTGTAAAGCTTTTCTTCACGAAGCGTGACGATATCGACCCGTTTTCCTTCGCGTTTCAAACGGATGGTTCCGTAATGGGAAAAAGTAAAATCGGCGTCAGGCAACATTTTTTCCATTTCACTGGGAATGGCATCGGTCACCAAATCAAAATCTTCAATCTCTCGGCCAAGCAAAAAATCACGGCTTGTTCCGCCAATCATATAAAGCTTTTTGCCGTACTTATCAAACAGCTTGGCAAGATCGAGAAAAATGCTTAAATCCATAGATTTACCCTTCGCCCTAATGATACCCTAAGCCATAAAAAAGAGGAAACAAAAAGAGGGCACATGGCCCTCTTTCGTAATCTTACTTGGCTTTTTTCGGGCTCTTGAGTAATTGTTTCAAATTCTTTGAGGGTTTGAAAACAACGACAGTCGCGGCTGGGATTTGAATCTTTTTGTGAGTGGTCGGGTTGACGCCAACACGTCCCTTGCGTTGTCTGACGCCAAATGCGCCAAAACCAGAAATCTTGACCGGTTCACCTTTCGCTAAGGCTTTCTCGGTAATCGCAAAAAAGGCTTCAACTGCAGTCTCGGCATCTTTCTTCGTCAAGTTCGCTTTTTTCGCTACTTGTTCGACTAAATCAGACTTGTTCATTGTGTTTCCTCCATCTTTCCTAAGACTAAATTAGCACAATCGTTCGAGAATAACAACACCTTCACCCTCTCAAGTTGCGTTAACCATCGGCTAAAAATGGACTTATTCGACTTTTAAAGGCCTTGCCATCAGCCTCTTTACCATCTCTGAAGGTTTACCTTCATGATAGAGGACTTCATAGACTGCATTCACAATGGGCAGATCCAATCCGTGTTCCTCGGCAAGTGTATGAATTATGAGGGTCGCAAGGATTCCTTCGACCGTATTTGAATGTGCTTTAAGGAAGATTTCGGCCGTGTCTTGTTTGCCTATTTCGATGCCCGCGCGGAAATTGCGGCTATGCAACGAATTGCACGTTAAACTGAGGTCACCTAATCCGGTCAGACCTTGGAATGTTCTTCGTTTTCCGCCAAAGAAAGTACCAAACTTGACGATTTCTGCCAAACCGCGTGTGATCAGGGCGGCGCGGGCGTTATTCCCATAACCAAGACCGTCGATGATTCCACTCGCAAGGGCGATGACGTTCTTCATGGCAGAACCAATCTCGGCCCCTACTTCATCTTGCTGAGCATAAACTCGGAAATAGTCATTTGAAAAAAGGCGAGCGACTTCGTGCGCCAATTTTTTGCTTTTCGAGGTGCTTGTAACCAAGGTCAATTTTCGAAGAACGACTTCTTCAGCAAAACTGGGCCCAATCAACGAAACAATCCCCGGGCGTTTTCTTTGGGGAAAGAAATCGCGGATGAGGACGGATAACCGTTTTTTGGTTTGGACATCAAAACCCTTGGCGGTATTCACCAGAACCGTTTTGGGCTTAATGAACGAAGCGATTTGTTCCAATACGCCACGAAGTGCGTTGGAAGGAACCGCAAGAACAACATAACGAGCATCTTTCAGGGCTTCTTGAACATCCGCAGTCGCCTTTAATTGAGGCGAAAAGAAAATATCGTTGCCAAAATACTTTGGATTACGATGATATTCATTGATGGACTTTATTTGAAGCGGGTCCCGACCATGAAGCATGACCGAGTGGCCGTTATCGGTTAAAACTTGGCCAAGCGCTAAGGCCCACGTCCCGGTTCCGAAAATCGCAATGTTCATTTATTTTCTTTCACGGCAAACAATCGTGATGGGAGTGCCTTCAAAGCCAAAGGTTTCCCTCAGCCGATTTTCCAGATAACGTTGATAGGAGAAATGCATAAAATGGACGTCATTGACGAAAAGGACAAAGGTCGGAGGTTTAATTGAAACCTGATTAGCATAGAAGATTTTAATGCGTCCACCGTTGAAATACGGCGTGGGATTCAAAATTTGCGCATCCTGCATGATTTCGTTGAGCGTTGAAGTTGCTACGCGCAGGCAATAACCATCATAGGCAACATCAATGCTTTGGAAAACGGTGTTGATACGAGAACGTTCTTTAGCGGATACGAAAACCACGGGAGCATAGTCCAAGAATTTGAATTCATCGCGAACTTTCTTAACAAAATCGCTCATGGTGTTTTTTTCTTTTTTGACTAAGTCCCATTTATTGACGACGATGATGATGGCTTTTTTAGCTTCCATCGCGTAACCCACGACATGTTTGTCTTGCTCGCGGATGCCCTCGTTGCCATCAAGGACCAAAAGCACGATATCGCTGCGATCGATGGCTGAAAGAGCACGGATGGCCGAGTATTTATCCACCGCTTCATAGATTTGACCGCGCTTTTTCAAACCGGCGGTATCAATGACGACATAGTCTCTTCCTTCGCGACGGAACGAAGTGTCGACGGCATCCCGGGTGGTACCTTCGATTTCACTGACGATGACGCGGTCTTGATTTAAGATGGCATTCACCAAACTGGATTTTCCGACATTGGGCCGGCCAATGACAGAAAAACAGATTTGCCCTTCATATTCTTTTTGTTTTTTATCCGGCAAAACCGCCACGATTTTGTCTAATAAGTCTCCAATACCGATGCCATGAACTCCGGAGACAGGAATCGGATCACCCAGTCCTAAACTGAAAAACTCATGGATAGCATCCGCTTTGGAAATATCATCAATCTTATTAACAACCAACAAGACGGGCTTCTTGGCTTTATAAAGCATTTTGGCAACCATACGATCATCTGCAGAAACACCAATCAAACCATCCACAACAAAAACGATGACGTCAGCCTCGTTGATGGCAATTTCGGCTTGGGCACGGATTTGTTCTTGGAAAGGATGGTCGGCGATTTCGATGCCGCCAGTATCAATGATGCTGAATTCTTTCGTCAACCAATTGGCTTTGGCATATAGACGGTCACGCGTCGAACCGGCCGTGTCGTCCACGATCGAATGGCGAGTCCCAACGATACGGTTAAAAAGTGTCGATTTCCCGACATTGGGACTTCCAACGATGGCGACGCTTCCCGAAATCATTTGGTTTCACCCACTCCGGTCTTACGTTTGATGATGGCAAGAATGGTATTGACTACTTCTTCTACACTCATAAATGAGGTATCAATCAGCACGGAATCGGCAGCCGCCTTAAGGGGCGCAAATTCACGGTGAGAATCGATGTAGTCACGACGGCGAAGATCTTCTTCGATTTCTTTAAGTTCGCATTTAATGCCTTTTTGGATGTTTTCTTCGTAACGGCGGACCGCACGGGTTTCCACCGAGGCAATTTGGAAAATCTTGACTTCGGCATTCGGCAATACATAAGTTCCGATGTCTCTTCCGTCCATAACGACGGAACCTTTTTCAGCCATTTCCCTTTGCAATTCGACAAGGTGTAAACGGATAGCTTTATACGAGGCAATGTAAGAAACATTGGAAGAAATGCGGGTTTCGCGGATGATTTCGGTGACATCTTCCTCGTTGCACAGGACTTTTCCTCCGGGGAGAAGTTCAATGAAAACTTCCGGAATCAAAGCACAGGACGCGGCTTCATTTTGAGGATCGATGCCTTTTTTAAGAACATAGTAGGTAAAAGCGCGATACATGGCGCCGGTATCGATATAAATAAAGCCAAGGATTGAGGCAACTCTTTTGGCAACGGTGGATTTTCCAGCAGCGGCTGGTCCGTCGATAGCAACACTGATTTTCATAGTTTTTCTAACCTCCATAAAAGAAGCGCGAGGGCAATCACCAAAGTAACGATGACGACGATGGTCGCAATCGTTCCAATAATACTCCATCTACGATTTTTCTTATCTTCTAACGCAATCTGTTCTTCGGAGAGAAAGAATTCGTCATTGGTAATTTGTGAATGGGTTTTGATGAGATCGTCAATCGGAATGTTGACCGTCCCCCGAGTGATCGTATCGGTCAATGGCCGTCCATCGGGAAGTACTTTTTCACTTGATGTTCTCGATGAAATTTGAGGACTGGATGGAGGAAGAACTGTTGCTTCCTGCGCGTCGCCCAAATGATCAATTTCATCACGAAGTTTTTGATATTTTTGGACGCGGGAAGTTTGGGGCATAGGTCATTCCTCTTTCACGCCCTATATTCTAAATGAAATTAGAATAAATTGGTAGTCCGAGATTACATTTTCGAAAGTCTTTTTAGGGGATTTGTTGTTGCATTATTTACCCCTGTTTTATATAATTCAATTGTTATGGAGGAAATAATCATGGCAAAGAAAGTTAGAATCAACAAAGATAATTGTATCGGATGCGGCTTATGCAACGCTACCGTTCCCAGTGTGTTTGAATGGGATGACGATGGAAAAATGAAAGCCGTTGTCAATGTCGTCCCCGCCGGAGAAGAAGATGCCGTTGATGGTGCCGCTGCTGATTGCCCCACCGCCGCTATCGAAGTTGAATAGTTAAAAAAACTCGGTCATGCCGAGTTTTTTCTTTATATTTTTTTGCAAATCACAATTTCGGTTCGCTTGTAAATCAGGAAGGTTACCAGAATCACCGCCGCATCCTTCAATAAGTTGAATGGAAGGATGCCGTACAACACCATCGTGTAATGAATGTCGGTAATATTCGGGTTAGCAACTTGAGCGATGCTCAATAGAACAGCTTCCGGAAGATTAAAGAAGAAAACGTAGAAATCGATCATAAAGAACATATTGCCTAAAGAGCTGGCAATCAGTTGGCAAATCATGCCAACAGAGAAACCGATCCATGCACCTTTCATGGTTCGGTGTTTTTTGTAAATCAAGGCTGCCGGCAAAATGAAAGCACTGCTGTACAGTAAATCCGCCACTTCACCGACGCCAGCAGTACTGGTCATCGGGAGTTTGATGAGTGTTTTGACGACAAGAATCAAGAATGAAGTGATCGGCCCATACGCAAAACCTGCGATAAAGACCGGGATTTCATCAAAATGGAATTCCAAGAATGAAGGAAAGATAGCTACTTTGAACTGAAGCATGGGCATCGCATAGAGAATGGTTGCAATGGCTCCGAAAATAGCCACTCGCGCGATGGTTTGCGTCGCTTTGCGGGCGGTTTCATTCGTTTTCGCTTTTTGATGGGGCTTTGCGATGATTTGCCAGAGCCAGAAGAAACCAAGAATATTGGCCACAATAGCAATCAACATACGCAAATCGCCATAAATCGAAGCAAATGAATCGGCCATCGTACGAACAATCTGAACATCCAACATAGCGCGTTCTCCTCTCGGCGGGGAAAATAAAAAGCCCCACAAAAAACAGGGCCAGGCAAACGCCAACTTCTTCTATCCAGACTGTACTGTCGCCACTAGAATTTCACTAGTTCGTGCCGAAGCTCGCGGGGTATACCGCCGGTAAGGAATCACACCTAACCCTGAAGTCAATTTTCATTATAGACCTCAAGGCCAATTAATCAATATCTATCGTCGATTCGTCGCCTTTCCGTGCAAACAAAGCGTTTTCATACGTTCGATTTCTTCCATTTTCAAGGGTCGATATTGCCCAACCTTGACATCTTTTACATCCAAAAACGCAATGTGCGATCGGTGAAGATTTTTCACTAAATATCCGAAATGTTCAAAAATGCGCCGTACTTCACGGTTTTTTCCTTCGTGAATCGTGATGGATAGATAACGAGGGGCTTTTATAACGAGCTCAGCCGGGGCCGTCATTCCGTCTTCCAACAAAACACCTTTTTCTATTTGAGCCTTATCCTCGGGGTTAAAATCTTTATCGATTTCGACTTGGTAAATCTTCGAAAGATTCGCTGAAGGATGCATCATCAAATTGGCCAATTCGCCATCATTTGTTACCACCAAAGCACCCGTGGTGTTATAGTCCAGTCTTCCGACAGGGAACAAACGGGCGGGAATATCTTTGAAATAGTCGACGACCGTACGGCGGTCACGATCATCTTTGACTGTAGACACCGTCCGTGGAGGTTTGTTCATCAAAAAATAGTATTTGATTTCAAAAGAAACCAACACACCATCCACTTTGACTTGGTCATTGGGATTCACTTTTGTTCCCAAGGTATTTATAACCACACCATTGACTTCGACGCGATTGGCTAATATCAGTTCTTCCGCTTTTCGACGTGAGCAAATTCCGGCTTGAGAGATGTATTTTTGTAACCGTAAATCTTCCATTTATTTTTCCAACTTTTCTAAAAATAACTTCAATTCATTTTCTGAAGAAAATGTAAGGGTGATTGATTTCTTTGTTAATTGAACTTGCGAATTATACTTTTTGGAGATGAATTTTTCTTTGAGAGTAAAGGTGGATGTGCTTTTATAACGGGCGACCATTCTTTCGGTGGCTCTGACTGAAAGATTCTCTTTCATGATTTTGGCCACAAATTCATTGACCACCGATTCGGGAAGAGTGGCAAGTGACTTTGCGTGGCCATAAGAGAGTTTTCCCCGACTGACGTCGTTTAGCACATGCTCCGGAAGATTCAGCAGACGCATTGTGTTCGTAATCTGGGATCTGGATTGATGGGTTAAATCTGCCAGAGATTGTTGCGTGTAATGGAAATCTTTGGTTAGGTGATTGCATAGGATTGCAATTCCAACCGAGTTCATATCGCGGTTATCGCGCATGAAAGCCAGTAACATAACCAGCATTTCTTCATCGCTGAATTCCCGCACGATGACCGGAACTTCTTGAATGTTCAATTCCTTGGCAACGAATAACCGTTTCCGGCCAAGAACAATCTCAAAATGATCCTTTTTAGGGCGTACCACCAAAGGAGTAATGATGCCATTGTTCATGACCGATTCATGAAGGCCGCGAAGATCCTCAGCGCTTATTTTGACATTTTTCAAAAATGCGTTATCATCAATTAATTTTGTCGGCAAAACCTTGGCATTGGCATTGGTATATTCCGTTTCCATTTTGACGATAACATCATTTTTGGAAAACTTTTTTAGAAGCGTGCTTAAATTTTGTTTGATGAGCTTTTGTTTATCGTTCTTCATGATCCATAACCTCTTTTGCCAGGCTGAGATAGGCTAAGCTTCCTGAAGAAGTCGGACGATATAACGTAATAGGAATTCCACGAGCACTGGCCTCGGGAAGGGAAATGTTTCGGGGAATTTGGGTCAAAAACGTGTTTTCTTTGAAGAGTCCGCGGACTTGCGTGGTAATTTCCGTTCCAAGACGAGTTCGAGGGTCATACATCGTTAAAAGAAAACCCTCGATTCCAAGGTCCGGGTTATAACTCGATTGAATTTTACTGATAGAAGCAAGAATCTGTGCAACGGCTTCCATGGCAAAGTATTCGCATTGTACAGGAATCAAAACGGAGCTTGAAGCTACCAAGGCATTGATATTCAGAAGCCCTAATGAAGGCGGGCAATCAATGATCATATAGTCATATTCTTTCTTCAAATTTTGCAGTGAGGTTCGTAAAAGGAAGAATGGTTGTGTGGTTCGGTTGATCATTTCCGACTCGGTCGAAGCCAATTTGAGGTTTGCCGGAAGCAAATCCAAATTTTTCATCGCCGTCCGACGGATGATCTTGTTGATATCGGCATCTTTGGTCAAAACGTCATAGACGCTTTTCGAAATCAGCGTAATATCGGTTCCAACTCCTCTCGAGGAGTTCCCTTGAGGATCCATATCAATCAGTAAAACACGGCGATTGAAATGAGCCAACGATGAAGACAACGAAATAGCGGTGGTGGTCTTGCCAACTCCGCCTTTTTGATTCGCGATGGCTATAATCCTCGCCATATCATCACTCCCATTTTGAAATTATATCATAATGGGCATTTATCCAAAAACTAAAGAGGATTCTTTTTTATCTCCGAATACATCCTCGGATATTTCCTCGGGGTAACTTTGTTTTTTCGGATGAATAAATTATTCCGTATGTCGCCATTAGAAAATAATGTGCAATGTTGGACTTTTTCGAGGCTTGAAAAGAGGGTTGCAAAAGCTTTTTTTGAAGCGAGCATTTCTTCGTCGCTATTGGGCCCTTTCATGGCGATGAAAAGACCTCCATTTTTAACTAGGGGGAGCGAGAGTTCGGCAAGAATGTTTAGCGGTGCAACCGCACGGGCGATAGCAATGTCAAACGTTTCGCGGAGTGTGCTCACGACATCTTCCGCTCGTCCGTTGATAACCTTGAGTGTTTCTAGTCCCAATCCTTTTCGAACCTCTTCTAGAAAAAGGCAACGTTTTTGAGTGGGTTCAAGCAGTGTGACACGTAGAGAAGAAAAGGCAATTTGTAGGGGAATTCCTGGAAAACCTGCGCCGGAACCGATATCAATCAGGGTTTGATCAGCAAACTTAAGGCCGGTCGAAACCAGTAACGAGTCGTAAAAGTGCTTTTCGATAATCTCTTCATCCGTTTTTAAAGCCGTTAGATCGATTTTTTGATTCCATTCTTTTAGCAATTCTAAGTATTTCGAAAACATGTCCAGTTGCTTGGAATCGAGCAAAAGTCCTTGTTTTTCGAGTTGATTTTTCATAATCGAAAGGTTCATGATTTGCCTCCTTTTCGAAGGTGCAGAACAAGAATCGAAATATCGCTTGGGTTTACTCCCGAAATGCGGCTTGCTTGACCAATCGTCAAAGGGCGAATTAATGCAAGTTTTTGCCGTGCTTCAAGAGCGAGCCCATCCATGTGCGCATAGTCTAAATTTTGAGGCAATAAAAGAGTTTCCAACTTGGCTAAATGAAGAGCTTCCTTTTTTTGTTTTTCAATATATCCTTCGTACTTGACAATAATCTCCAACTGCTCAATCGCGGTCTCATCTAAATTGATCGCGGCAAGTTCGGGAACAAAGTCGCGGATGGCGGTGTAGGAAACGTCTGGACGGCGTAATAGTTCAAGGGCCGAGGTTCCTCCTTGGAAGTCGGAATAACCAAGGTTTTGCACATAATTTTTAATTGCTTGAGTGTTTCCAAGGTGCTTCTTTTCCAAAATACCGAGGACCTCTTGAATTTGAGCTTTTTTGAGCAAAAAGGTTTCAAAGCGTTCTTGGCCAATCAGACCCACTTGATAACCATGTTCGGTCAGGCGAAGATCCGCATTATCGTGACGCATCAAAAGACGGTATTCCGCACGGGATGACATCAACCGGTAAGGCTCTTTGGTTCCCTTGGTAACAAGGTCATCAATCATGACACCGATGTATGCTTCATCACGACGCAAAATCAGTGGAGAAAGTTGACGCAAACGTAACACGGCATTTATGCCCGCCATCAAACCTAAACCGGCGGCCTCTTCGTAACCGGAGGTACCAATAATTTGGCCCGCACAATAAAGCCCTGGCCATTGCTTGAGTTGAAGGGTTGCATCCAACTGAGTAGGAATCACGGCATCATACTCAATGGCATAGGCATATTTTAGTATGACGGCATTGGCCAATCCGGGAAGGGAGTGGACCATTTGATCTTGAATATCCGTCGGCATGGACGTTGAAAATCCTTGTAGATAGATGGAGTCGGTCATTTGGGATTCGGGCTCCAAAAAAAGTTGGTGTCGTTCTTTATCCGCAAATTTGACAATTTTGTCTTCAATACTGGGGCAATAACGAGGCCCAATTCCAGTCACACATCCGCCATACATCGCAGATTTGCTGAGATTTTCGCGAATAATGCGATGAGTTTCGGCGGTGGTGTATATCAGATAGCACGGCTCTTGTTGATCCAGTGGTTTAAAGGTTTTCGTTGTATATGAAAATGCCAGATTTCCTTCGGTTCCGTATTGCGGAACGGTTTTCGAAAAATCGATGGAATCTCTTTTGATTCTTTGCGGGGTTCCCGTCTTTAGTCTAAAGAGTTTGATCCCCATGGAAGCCATGTAAGGCGAAAGACCGAGCGAAGGGTTTTCGCCATCTGGTCCGGCGCTTCGTGAGGTATGACCCACTAAGACTTTGGATTCCATATACGTTCCGGTTGTCAAAATGACCGCTCCGGCAGTATGTTCGGTTCCGTCTTCCATTTTTACGCCAAACACTTTTTGTTCGTCATGAAGAAGGGCAATGACCATGCCTTCAATAACGGAGAGATTTTTTGTTGAAAGGACTAAAGATTGCATATATGCAGGGTAAGTTTTTTTATCCGCTTGGCAGCGTAGACATTGAACTCCGGGTCCTTTTCCGGTATTCAACATTTTCATTTGCAAATATTCATGGTCGGCACCTATGCCCATCATGCCACCCAAAGCGTCAATTTCGCGGACGACAATCCCTTTGGCGGATCCGCCAATGGAAGGGTTGCAGGGCATGTTGGAAATCATCTTGATGTTGAGGGATATCAAAAGCGTCTTTGCCCCCATATGGGCAGAAGCCATACTTGCTTCGACGCCGGCATGTCCGCCGCCAACAACAATCACATCGTAATTCATGATTAACCGACACTGCCTTCCATATCCATCTTGATCAATTGATTGAGTTCAACCGCATATTCCATCGGGAGTTCACGGCTGAACGGTTCAATGAATCCCATAATGATCATCTGCACCGCATCTTTTTCCGAAATTCCCCGTGACATCAAATAGAAAAGTTGTTCTTCATTAATCTTGCTCACAGTCGCTTCATGTTCAATGAATGACTCATTGTTTTTCACTTCGTTGGTCGGAATTGTATCGCTTTTTGAAATGTGATCAAGAATCAAGGTATCGCATTCAACGTGACTGCGGGAGTTTACGGCAGAAGAGCCCATACGTACTGTGCCGCGGTAATTGACTTGACCCCCATTACGGACGATGGATTTCGAAATGATGGTGGAACTTGTATCCGGTGCAAGGTGAATCATACGAGCCCCGGCATCTTGGTATTGTCCTTTAGATGCAACGGCAATCGAAATACAGGTTCCGCGAGCCCCTCTTCCAGCCAAAATTACAGCTGGGTATTTCATGTTCACTTGAGAACCGATATTGCCATCAATCCATTCCATCTGGGCATTTTCTTTGCAAAGGGCGCGTTTGGTCACAAGATTGACGATGTTGGTGGACCAGTTTTGAACGGTTGAATAGCGGCATTTACCATTGGCTAAAACAATGATTTCGACCACTGCGGCGTGAAGCGATTCTTTCGAATAAGTGGGAGCGGTGCACCCTTCCACATAATGAACTTCAGCACCTTCGTCAACGATAATGAGCGTCCGTTCAAACTGACCACTCTTTTCATTGTTGATGCGGAAATACGATTGCAGCGGTTTTTCCAAATGGACACCTTTGGGAACGTAAATAAAAGAACCCCCCGACCAGACTGCGCCGTTGAGTGCCGAAAATTTGTTGTCTGAAGAAGAAACAACCGTACCGAAGTAACGTTTGAAAAGATCGGGAAATTCTTGCAAAGCCATGTCGGTGCTTAGAAAAATAACGCCTTTTTGCCGTACTTCTTCAAGCATGTTGTGGTAAACAACCTCGGATTCGTATTGCGTTGAAACCCCGGCCAAGTACTTTTGTTCAGCTTCCGGAATGCCTAATTTTTCGAATGTGTTTTTGATCGTTTCAGGAACATCTTTCCAATCGGTTTTTTCGCCTTTGGAAGGGCGTGTGAAATAGGTATAGGAGTCAAAGTCCAAAGCCGAAAGATCGGGTCCAAAAGATGGCAAGGGTTGGTTTTGAAAAATATGAAAAGATTTCAATCGGAAATCCAACATCCAAGAAGGTTCATGTTTGAGCGTGGAAATCTCACGAACGATTTCTTCGCTGAGACCTTTGGGTGTCTTAAAGATTGAAACGTCCTCATCCTTAAAACCGTATTTGTAGTCCTCTGGCATCTTATTTGGGGTCATGATGGTGTTCTTTTTCTTCCTCGAGTAGGCTCTCAAGCCCGTTCCAGCCAATCGTGGCACATTTGATACGAGCGGCTTGTTTGGCAGTATTCATAAAAACGATTGCTTCATCCAACACCGAAGCATCATAGGGTTCTTCGTGAATCATGTGAAGATATTGATCGATGATGTATTGAGCTTCTTCAATTGTTTTGCCGATGACCAATTCGGTCATGATGGAAGTCGAAGCGGTTGAAATGGTGCACGCGACCCCATCAAAACAACAATCTTTGACAATGCCGTTCTCATATAGCATGAAAACGAAAATATCATCGATGCATGAAACGGAATCCATCCGGATTTTACGGTATCTTTCATCTTTTGGATCACGTTTATTCCGCGGGTGTTCGTAGTGATCCATGATGATCTGACGCATCATTTGCGGGTTAAGCGAAATAGGCATCGAGGAAGTCACCGCCTTTTTTACAGGCTTCGACGAAAGCATCGACTTCTTCCTTGGTGTTGTATAGGTAGAAGCTGGCCCGAAGCGTGTTCGAAGTACCCAAAAAAGTCAAAAGGATTTTGGCACAGTGGTTGCCGCTACGGACCGCAATGCCTTTGGAGTTGAGGAACGTTGCCGCATCTTGCCCGAACACGCCCTTGATGTTGAAGGTGATAATTCCGGCTTCGGCGTGCTCGTTATAAATAATAATGTTGTCGAGTTTTTTCAATTTTTCAATCGCATATTGGCGAAGCTCGTGTTCATGGGCGACGATGTTATCCATGCCGATAGCTTCAAGGTATTTGATGGCCGCCGCTAAACCTAAGACACCATCAATGTTTTGAGTTCCGGCTTCAAACTTTATGGGCGGTTGCATATAGGCCACTTCACCGCACATATCAAAACGCGCATTCATACCGCCACCGGTCATAAAGGGGTCGGTTTTGACGAGCAAATCGTATTTTCCGTAAAGAACGCCAATACCGGTAGGACCGCACATTTTATGTCCCGAGAATGCTAGGAAGTCACAGTCCAAATCTTTCACATCCGTTTTTAAGTGGGGGACACTTTGTGCACCGTCGACCACGATGATGGCACCATGGGCGTGAGCAATTTTCGCTAATGCTTTGACATCGACGGTAAAACCAAGAACGTTCGTGACATGTGCCACCGAAACCACTTTGGTCTTGTCGGTAATGACTTTTGCCAAAGATTCGGGCGTTAAGCGTCCTTCGTGATCCAATGGGATATAACCGATGGTCGCACCAGTCATTTCAGCCACTTTAAACCATGGCAAAACGTTGCTGGCGTGTTCGGCTTGGGTGAGCAAAATCTCGTCACCTTTTTTGATGTATTTGGCACCATAACCATACGCCACCATGTTAAGGGACATGCTGGTTCCGGAGGTGAAAACCACTTCACGGCGTTCGGCGTTGATGAAACGTGCGACGGTTTCACGGGCCTCATCAAATTTGGTGTCGACGATATGCGTTAAATCATAATCTCCGCGGTGTGCATTCGCACAATAATCGGAATAGTATTCGACCATGGCGTCAATAACGGCTTTCGGTTTGAACGTAGTCGCGGCATTATCCAAATAGACCAAGGGATGACCTTGCATCGTATGGTTTTTCAGCATTGGAAAATCGGAACGGATTTTTTGAACATCGTACATAGTTAAATTCTCCTCATAATGGCTTT
>CAZKHP010000007.1:0-6127 GCA_964552695.1 uncultured Staphylococcaceae bacterium
CCTCATTGACCTCCATCGTGATTCCGCTCAGCGTCACCTATGTCGGCGACTTTGCCTTCGACGGAGACTACGATCTCACGATTCAAATCGAAGCCGAAACCGTTCCGAGTTCTTGGTCCACCAACTGGGATGCCTCGAGTGGTATGTTCATGACCGGATTTTCCGCCTAAGATCAAACAAACCCAATAAAAGGGCAAGCATCGTCTTGCCTTTTTTTGTGCTTTGCTCGTGTTTTGACCCCATAAAAGATATACTTAATCAAAAAGGGGAAAACATATGAGTCCATTAGAGATTGTCCTTATTTCCGTCTTGGGCGCCGTCATCGGTTGCTTTGTGATTTACTTTTTTGCCGTCAAAACCAACCGGAACATCAAACTCGGCTATTTTGAATCCATCAATAAAGACCCGATTCAAGGTCAGATCGTCTTTTTCGGGGATTCGTTAACCGACTTTTTCCCGATTCATGAATTCTTCCCCAACCACACCATGTACAACCGCGGAATTGCCGCGGATACCACCTCGCAGCTTTTGGAACGCATTGATAACGTCATTGCCTTACAACCCAAAACTATTTTTCTACAAATCGGCACGAACGATCTCGGTAAAGGTAAAAAACCTGCCTTCATCGTAAAGAACATTATGAAAATCGCGTCGACACTTCAGCAAAGCATTCCCGGCGTGAAACTGTATATCATTTCCCTCTACCCCATCAATCGGACACGGAAGTTTCCCAGTTTCATCACCTGCGGAGTCCGCACCAATAAGGCCATCCGGAAAACCAATGAGCGTTTGAAGGCAGCCTGCGAACAAGCCAAGATTCCTTTTATTAACATTCATCCCTTGTTAATGGATAAAAAAGGCCGGTTTGCCCGAGACTACACCGTGGAAGGGTTGCACCTTTCCGGCAAAGGCTACGAAGTCATTGCTTCTGCCTTACATCCTTATATCGATTAAATAAGAAAACCCTCTCAATGAGGGTTTTTGTTGGCTCATAAATTATAAGACGTGTTCCCCATCGTCGACGAAGAAGATGTTCCTAGATATCCTCGACGAACACAAAAAAGACAACTAAAACAAACGCCAAGGCAACCCCTTGGCGTTCTTCGTTATTTCTTTAGGTTCCAGGTTAAGCTTCCCGGATCGGTTGACAAGACTTTGTCGGCGTAACTGCAATAACTGATAATCGGTTTATTCGCTTTTTTGGCTTCCTCGGTGACTAAATTCACGAGTTTTTTACCGATGCCTTGACCCGATAGGGCGGGTTGAACCTCGGTATGGTAAATGACAAATTCCTTGGCGTTTTCCTCAAACAGGATTTCCGCGGACGGATGATGTTCGTCTCCGATATAAAAGCCTCTCGGTCCTCGTTTGATTTCCAGTTCCATGGTTAGTCCTCCTTGGCCATCTCCACGATCAGGATGTGCGAATGGGTGATCGCTTGGATGGTCAACTTTGTTTCAACGACCTCAGCGGCATCCCTTGTTTCCAGTATAACCTCATTGAACGACGAATGGCCTTCAATTTGGACGATATAGGCTTGCCGTCCCGGCTTGACTTCGAAACTGAATGCCTTTCCTTCGTCGAATTCGCCCACATAAAGATTGGCGTCTTGATGAATGCGGACCGGAGCCTCTCCGGTAGGTCCCGAAACGATGTTGAGCCAACGGTTTTTCCGTTCTTCTTCTTTGAAGGCAAAATCACCATAGGCGGGTTGATAGTTCCGTTGATCGGGGTAAATCCAAAGTTGTAACAAGCGGAGCGTTTCATTAGAGAGGTTAAATTCGCTGTGGTAAATACCGCTGCCGGCCGACATATATTGGACTTGACCGCGAGTGAGGGTGCGCTTGTGGCCCAAAGAGTCGCCGTGGGTCAATTCGCCGTCCACCACATAGGATATGATTTCCATATCCCGGTGCGGGTGTAAATCAAAACCACGGCCGGCTTGAATGAGGTCGTCGTTTAGGACCCTGAGAACACCAAAGTGCATGTTCTTGGGATTGTAGTATTGGTCGAAAGAGAAATGAAAGATGCTTTTCAGCCACCGGTTTTGGGCCCCGCCCATACCGGTGTGGTTTATGCGTTTGATCATGATGTATGTCCTCTTTTTAAGACTATGTCTTATGTTTTTAATATACCGAGAAATTTCTTTTTCTCAAAGCGAGATGCTTGGCCACAAAAAAATAGCCGGGAACGACCGGCTATTTCTTAAGGCTTATTTATTTGGTGACGTTTTCAATCAGCAGCTTGTTCATCGAATTGGCAAACTCGACCGGGTTTTCCAGCGGGAAACCCTCGATCAAGAGAGCTTGCGAATAAATCAAGTTGGCGTATTCGCCCAAATTGGCGGAGTTTGTGTCATACGCTTTTTCGATGGCTTGGAACAAGGCATGATTCGGGTTGAGTTCCAGAATACGGTCGGCTTTGGCTTTTTCTTCGGCTTGGGTATTGGCAATCGCTTTTTCCATGCCGAAGGAGACGTTGCCTTCGCCGCTGACGAGGCACACCGCGGAATCGCTGAGACGTTTGGACAACACGACATCGCTGACTTTGCCCGTTAAGAGTTCTTTGAGTTTATCGAGGAACGGTTTCTTTTCGTCTTTGAGGAGGTTGTATTTTTCTTCCTCTTCTTTGGATAAGATTTCCAAGTCGCCTTGGTTGATGTTCTTAAAGAGCTTGCTGTCGTAATCGCCCATCATCGAAAGCATGAATTCATCGATATCTTCGGTGAGAACCAAGACATCGAAGCCGGCTTTCTTGAGTTTATCCATTTGCGGCATCGCTTTGACCGCATCTTTGGATTTGGCACTGGCATAGTAAATGACTTTTTGCTCTTTGGCCATCGCTTCGACGTATTGCTTGAGGGTGATCGGCTTGTCTTGGTTGACACTGGTGAATAAGATCAAGTCTTTGAGCGTGTCTTTACGGCTACCGAAGGATTCATAGATTCCATACTTCAGGTTAATGCCATAGAGTTTGAAGAATTCGGCGTATTTATCGGCATCGCCGGATTTCATCTTTTCGAGTTCGCCGACCATCTTCTTTTCTAACGAATCGGCAATCTTCTTGAGTTGCTTATCTTGTTGCAGCATTTCGCGGGAAATGTTGAGCGAGAGATCATCAGAGTCCACAAGGCCTTTCATGAACCGGAGATAAGTCGGGACAAGGTCTTTGCAGGCGTCCATGATGAACACGCCTTTGGCATAGAGTTTTAAACCACGTTCGTAGCTTTCGCTATAGAGGTTGTACGGCGCGTGTGAGGGAATAAATAAAAGCGCGTTATAGGAGACAAGGCCTTCGACGGAGATAAACGCACTCCGCATCGGGTCATCGTAATCGTTGAATTTGCTCTTATAGAACTCTTTGAGTTCTTCTTCGGAAACTTCCTTTTTGCCTTTCCGCCACAAAGGAATCATCGAGTTGAGAGTTTTGACAACCTTCTTTTCGTCGTATTTACCCTCGATTTCTTTGCCGTCTTTGTCGAGTTGCGGGACACTTTCGGTGACTTCCATCTTGATCGGATAACGGATGTAATCGGAATACTTTTTGACGAGTTCTTCCAGCGTATATTCGCTGAGGAATTCATCGTATTTATCCTCGTCTTTGTTATCTCTTAAGAATAAGGTAATTGAGGTTCCAACACCGGGCTTTTCGATTTCGTTGAGGGTGTAAGATTCGGTGCCGTCGCTGGCAAAGCTATAGGCTTTTTCGGAGAACGGCGATTTGGTTTCGACGAGGACTTTCTTGGCCACCATGAAGGCGGAATAGAAGCCGACCCCGAATTGACCGATGATGTTCGCATCTTTCTTGATGTTTTCGTCGCTGATCTTATCAAGGAAGTCGCGGGATCCGCTGGAGGCAATCGTGCCTAAGTGGTCGACCAATTCGTCATGGGTCATGCCGATGCCGTTATCGGTAATGGTTAAGGTCCGTTTTTTCTTGTCGACATAAAGATGAATTTCGTAATCGCTGCGTTTTTCGAGTTTCTCATCGGTCAACGACAACAAATGGTATTTATCGATGGCGTCCGAGGCATTCGAAATCAGTTCCCGTAAAAAGATTTCACGGTTCGTGTAGATGGAATTGACCATCAGGTCCAATAAACGTTTGGACTCGGTTTTAAACTTTTTGGTTTCTGCCATAAATGAAGTGCTCCTTTTTGGTTTTTCACGACTATTGTAGCATGAAAATTGGCACTGTCAATATAAGAGTGCTAAAACATAACGGGAGGTTCTTTGTTCCGACCTTATTTTTGTTTTTTCCTTTTTAAGGAATTGAAAACGACGTCTTTGGCTAAGCCCACCAGCGATTTTCGTAACAGGACGCGTTGATCTTTATCGTAACTGCGGTATTTGGCAAAGATTTCACCGATATTCTGTTTCCAATGGTCGGAAAAATCGGCCAGAGTGATCGAGCCCCCGGAACGGAGAATGTCGAAGAGATTTTCGATGATCAACCCCCGTTTATCTTCGTCAATGTTGCGTAACCAATTGAAGATCGTTTGATTCATCCGTACGGCATCGATGTGTAAATACGGAAGATAATGCAATCTCCACGGATTTTCGTCAAAGATCCAGTTGTACATGTCGTGTTGGAACAGCCACTCGCCGTCGCTTCGGACGACCCGGTATTCGCCTTCGTCTTGAAGCAACATCCCGATGACCGAATATTCAGGGACGATTTTGGTGACTTTGGAGCGGACATCTTTGAACTCTTCGGAATCGTGCAGCGTCTTTTTAAAACCCGGCCCGTCCATGTTGTATATGGAAGGCACTCTTTTTTGGTATTTCGGTTCAACTTTCATGCCGGCGTACACCGCAAGGTTTCCGCCTTTGGAATGGCCTCCGACGATGATTTTACACCAGAAATATTTTTTGACGATGCGCCGCAAATATTCTTTGGCTTGAGCCTGGGCCGGAACTTCCTCCATGAACGCTAAGTTAAAGTCTTCTTGCCATCCCACCATCGTGCCATCGGTTCCGCGGAAAGCGACGTAAATCGTGCGCCAATCGATGAAAAAGGTCACAGCGGCGAATTGTTTGACTTCTTGGATGTTGGTTTCTTCGTTATATCGGTAAAGACGTACTTTGGCATAACGGGGGCTTGCGGCACACGCCAATAAAAGTTCTTTGTTGGTCTCGGGAACGCGGGTGTTTTTGACTAAAGATGGAGCGACTTCCACTATATCACGAAGTTTGGTCCGGTCTTTCAATCCGTCAAAATGTAGGTACGACAAAAGATTCAGGACGATGGCGTCCTTTTCATTAAAGTTCTTGAGTTTGACCCGCTCATCCGCGGCTTTCACGTAATCGATGACTTTAGCCACAAAAAACCTCCGCAAAAACAACAAAATATACCCTTTTGCCTTTATGAAGGCATTTTCTTTTTATAGTAAAAATTCGGGTGGATATTCGATCATCCCCGAAACGCCTTTTAAGCCGTCGGGCACAAGTTCAATCACCATGAACGCATCGGGAGGTACATCAAAGGGTGCGGTGATGCCAAAAAGATGGGCTTTTTTATACCCGAATCGGGGATAGTAGTAAGCATGTCCGATGACCACGATGGATTGATAACCCATTTCGCGGGCAATACGGTGTCCTTCCAGAATCAAAGCACTGCCGATGCCTTGGCCGTGATACTCGGGAAGTACCGAAACCGGAGCCAACGACAACGATTCGTGATCGCCGATTTTCATTTTCGTGAAAAGAATATGGCCGACAATCTTGCCGTCCATTTCGGCAACCAAAGAAAGCTCGGGAATGAACGCTTTGCTTTTCCGTAGCCGATTGACTAAATCCTGTTCATCGCCGCTGGCTTCTGCCATATGTTCAAAAGCCGCTTTGACGAGGTCATAGACCTCTGCATAATCTTTGGGTAATTCTTTGCGTATATTCATAGTTTCATTATAACCACAAAAAACCGGGTTGAGTATCCTAATTGAAAAGGCCAAAGGCATCTCGTAAGATGAGACCGGAGGAAGCTTGATGAAACATGAAAAAGACCTCACGAAATTGACACCGCTGCAATTCAAAGTGACTCAAGAAGGCGCTACCGAGCGGGCCTTTCAAAATGAATACTGGGACAACCACGACGAAGGCATTTACGTCGATATCACAGACGGAACCCC
>CAZKHP010000007.1:6227-19283 GCA_964552695.1 uncultured Staphylococcaceae bacterium
AATACTGGGACAACCACGACGAAGGCATTTACGTCGATATCACAGACGGAACCCCCTTGTTTTCTTCGCTGGATAAATTTGATTCAGGTTGCGGATGGCCGAGTTTTTCAAAACCCATGGATGCCAAAACCGTCAAACAAAAATTGGACTTTTCATTCGGCATGATCCGAGAAGAAGTCCGCAGCAAAGACAGCAATGCCCATCTCGGGCATGTTTTTAACGATGGCCCGCTGTCGCTGGGAGGACGGCGCTACTGCATCAACTCCGCGTCGTTGAAGTTCATTCCAAAGGACGCTCTTGTTCGCGAAGGTTATGGCGAATTTTCTCCTTTATTCGGAAAAAAGAAATAAAAATTCCTTGATAAAGGGATTTTTTGACAATGTCCAAAAGTAGTAGTTAAAACCGCCAAGGAAGCGTAGACTTTTAAACTGTGCGAGGATTGTGAAAATGGCCCCTGCTTTGTCCGGACCGCGAAAAAAGTCGTTCTATAAATTATTGTGGCCTTACGTCGGAGAAATCTTTCTTGCTATCGCCACGGCCTACCTAACAACACAAATGCTGGCTTGGGCTGGTGACATTCCTGCGGGATCGGTTGGCGTTGCCAACCAAGTCATCAACATGTTTTATTTGGTGTTCCAAATCATCTCCAACGGCGCGGGCATCGTGATGGCGCAGTCCATCGGCGCCAAGACTCCGGGACTCAAGCAAAAAATTGCCACCGTTTCGATTTTCTTTGCCGCGATTTTAGGACTCATCGGGGCTATCGTTATCATTTTCCTTGGGAAGCCGTTGCTTATTGCCATGAACTTGGAACCCATCATCGTCGAACTTGGGTCCGAATACATGTTCTACGTCGGCATCTTCTTCTTCACTCAGTCCATCTCGTTTGCGGTTTCGCAAATGGTTTATAGCTTTAGTGAAACGAAAACCGGGTTGATCGGAACCATCTTTTCGGAAATCGCCAACCTCGGTTTGAACGCCATCTTAATTTTTGGTGTCCCGGCGCTGGGCATTCCCGCTTTAGGGGTCGTCGGTGCTGCCATCGGAACCATCGTCGGACGGTTGATTTACTTTGGCTTCGTGATGAACTTTTTGTTCCGCAAAAAACACTTAGTACCCGATTTCAAATTATTGAAGCCATTTCCAAAAGATGTCGCCAAAAAAATCCTTTTTGCGGGACTTCCCGCGACGGGGGAAAATATCACTTATACCGTGGCTCAACTCGTCATTTTAAGTTTCATTGGCCTCATCGGGACGTATGCCGTTATTGCCAAATCCTATTTTGATACGATTGCGGTTGTAACCTATATGTTTGCCAACGGTTTAGCCGGTGCCACCGCAATTTATGTCGGTCAGGATGTCGGCGCAGGGGATTACGATCAAGCCAAGAAAACCGTGGCTCATAGTTTGTTCCTTTCGGTTATCACAACCGTCATTCCTTCTTTCATTCTCATCTTCACCGTAACCCTCATTGCCCGTTTCTTTACTGATGACCCACAGATCATTCAAACAATGGGCACGATCGCCATTGTCGATATCTTTCTGGAAGCCGGACGTGCGGTATCGCTGATTGTCGGACGATCACTCAAAGCCTCTGGGGATGCCAAGTTTACTCTGTTCACAGGGATTATCGTCCAATGGACGTTTGTCGTTCCCTTAGCGTATGTGCTTTGCTTCGTTGTCGGTTGGGGCATGGTTGGCATTTGGATTGCCATTGCCGCGGACGAATGCATCCGTTCCTTCATCATGTTCTTACGGTGGAAGTCGGGACGGTGGCAAAGTAAAACCATCGTCAAAGCCAATATCGATACCGGCTCGGTACTCTAACAAAAAACACGGTTCTATCCGTGTTTTTTGCTCATGACGTTTGAATGAGAGGGTAGTCGGTTCCAGATCGCGGATTTGTTTCTGGGCTTCCTCCTCCATCGGTAGTTTTAAAACAAAGCGTTTTGAAGCGTTCGATATAGCTATTCGTGATTTGCTTCTTCGATGATGGAAAGGATCTCTTTCATCGAGGTTTCGAATTCCTCGTCGGAAGAGTTTTTGAAAATCAAAAGATCGTCTTTGACATTGGGATTATCCAATTCTTTGGGGATTTCGTAGTTGATGTTTTTGTTGTATTCGTCCCAGTGTTCAATCTTCCATGTATCACGGTCGCTGTTACGTTCAATCATCCGTTGCCGGACGACTTCCACATCGGTTTGCACCCAAATGACCGTCAAACGGGCATTCTTTTCCTGCAACCGCTCACGTAAATGGGTCATGTAGTTCTTATCGCGGACCTCACGGGTAAACGGAGCGTTAATTAAGACGATATCATCATATTCGAGCGCTTCCATCGCAATAGCGATGATGGCGTCGTATTCATAGTCGCGGATGTATTTTTCGAAAAATGCCGAACTGCGGTTATATTCTTCGCGGGCCACTACGAAAATTTGTTTGGACAGGACGATGAGCGAATCTTTGTCCAAATAAACAACGTGCTTCAGATTTTCAGCCAGTTTTTTGGAAATATAGGTTTTTCCGCACGCGGGCGGAGACGTCACTAAGAGCAACCGTTTCATCGAGGTCACCTGCTTTCGCTTAATTCCATGTTAGACCCGTTCGATCGGAAATAATAAATAAAGTTGTCCGTTTTCAGACGGTTGGTAGAACTCTTGGATCGCTCCGACCAATTTGAGTTGATGCTGAGGCATGTACACCGAGAGCACATGTTGCATCACGATTTGATAATTGCCTTCGACTTTGGCAACTAGATAACGGAAGGCGGGAAGCGTCCATTTCGTCCACCCTTCGGGAACGGGGGTTTCGGATTCGCATTCGACGCCTGCCAAATAATAGCCTTCGGAAAAGTTGTTTTCCCAAGGAAGAAAAGTCATCGCTTTGTTGGACATCGCGCCCCACACGCCGACCAGTTTTCCATTCGCACCTTTTTTGGCAATGCCGACGACTTCGTCAAAATGGCAGTTGGCGTCTTTCCAAATGTCTTCGACACTTGTGCCGGGTTGAACAAATCGGCTTTTTCCGATGAGGGTGACGGAAAGTTTGACGATGGTTTCGATTTTCATAGGGATTTCCTCGCTTGTTGATAAGAGCTTTGAAGCCACCCGAGAAGCGTTCCATCGACTTCTTCGAGACGGCTGATCAGCACATGATGGATCCACCGCTTGGGCTGTACTTCTCGGGCATCGATGATCCGAGAATGTTTGATTTCATGTTCGGCCCCAAAAGAAACCACAATGTAGGTTTCGGGACGGTTAGGAACTTTGAACGGAGGCAACCAGACAAAGGCAAAGTTGTGTTGGGACGAAAACGCAATTTGCGTTTTTTGGATTTTCACGGTGACTTCCGAAAACTTAGACACGATGAGGGTGGCCACCGCGACAAACAACGGATACGTTCCGGGCGATGATGAAAAATAGTCTTTCATCAAGGCATCGGTTTCGGAGTCTAAAAAGGAAATGGGTTTATCTTCCATAAAGGAATCCCCCGCTTTAGCGGAACTGCGTCGTCTGATGATCCAAAGCGTCTTTCAGACTTTGGATTTTCAGCTTATCTTTGCCAAGCTTTTTCGGATCGCGTTTAAAGTTGGAAACCAAATAGGTATAGAGCTTCAATAAATTCGATGCGCTCAATAAATCATAACGGAACGTCAGTCCGCTGATTTCATAGAGGCCAGCAGGATCAAACGAGCACACCTTGAACCAATAATCGTGGTCGCTGAGTTCGACGTCGATGCCGTTTTTGGTAAATGTCGCGGAATATTGGTCGAGATAGGTGAAGCCGTGTTCAGCAAACTCTTGGATCAATGCTTTCTTTTGCTCAGGGGTGAAGGAAGGGACGAGTAAGTCAATGTCGTGGGCTTGAAAGGAACGTCCCAAAACCTTTTCGACGGCAAACGAGGCATACAACACAGGTTTGACGCCTAAAATTTCGTTGAGAATCGCGACGGTTTCTTGCAAGATTTCTTCCATAAATCCTCCTTATTGCGGACGCGTTAATTTCTTTTTGAGTTTCGTGATTTGATAAGGCGTCAATCCGGCTTTAAGCAAATACCGACGGGCACTCCCATAGGTCTTATCAAAAAGGTCAAAGAACGTTAAGAACCATTCTTTCTTGGAATGGCCCATCGAGGATGGAAAAGTCGGGTGGGCTTCACGGACCAAACCAATCCGTTCTTCGATGTGTTTTTCGGAAACGGCATAGTCGTCCACAATGGTCGCCCGATCAACGCCGATGAGATCCAATAAAAGGAACGTGACGACCCCGGTGCGGTCTTTGCCCGCGGAACAGTTATAAAACACGCCCCCGGGAGCGTTTATAAAGCTCAACATGATGGCTTGAAACGTATCCATGTGATCCAACATGCGCATATAGGTTTGCGGCGATTCTTCTTCGCTTTTGGAATAGGCATTGCTGCCTTCAAAAATAGGGTAATTCAGGTAGACAAAACGGGCATCGTCACGGAAGGTCGAGACAAATTTACCGGCGATATCCGGCGTTCGAAAATCAAGCACCGTGGTAATGCCCATGGCATAGAACGCATCGCGTCCTTCTTGGGATAAATAGTGTGGGGCGTCGCTACGGATAAAAAGTCCATAGGGAACGCTCTTTCCGTCCTTGGTAACGTAGCCTCCCAAATCCCGTGCATTCATCAAGTAATCAATCAAATAACGTTTCATTGTTTTCTCCATTGCTTTTATTATATCTTCCCCACGCAAAAATGCCGAAACAATTGCTTGTTTCGTAAGGAGTCATTTTTTCTTTATTCCGGGATTTTAATGAACGGATTGGTTAAGAGAACGTCCACTACGCGGGCGGCGCTTAATTTCAAGTCATCGGCAGCGATTTTCTTTTTGCGGAATGCTTTTTCCACCGCTTTTTGGTCGTCCTTGCTTCCGGGCATGATTAAATCGTTGCCCGAAGGGACGCAAAGAGTCGGATTGCCACGGTCCTTGGCACATGACCACCAGTCGGTCATGACAAGACCCGAGAAGCCCCATTCGTGACGGAGGATATCAACGAGCAATTCTTCATTGTTCGGGGCGTAAACACCGTTAATCAGGTTATAACTGGACATAATCGCTTTCGGTTGAGCCAAACGGACCGCCAGTTCAAATCCGCGAAGATAGATTTCGCGCAAGGCACGTTCGCTGAGGTTGGAGGAAGCATGATTCCGGTTATCTTCTTGGTTGTTGCAGGCAAAATGTTTGAGGGTGGTTCCTAAGCCGGGGTGTTTTTGAACGCCGTTGGTCAAGGATACGGCCATGATGCCGGACACCAACGGATCTTCCGAAAAATATTCGAAATTACGTCCGCACAGCGGATTGCGTTGGATGTTCATGCCGGGAGCCAGCCACAAGGTGACGCCGAATTCCATCATTTCCTGTCCGATGGCTTCGCCAATCTTGGTGACCATGTCGGTATTCCAGCTTTGGGCCAGCACCGTCGCCGTCGGCCATTCGGTGGCATAGAAAGAGGTGACTTGCTCGCGTCCGTCTTTGAGTTTTTCTTTGACTTGATTGACGACGCGGAGTCCCGCCGGACCATCCGCCATCACGATGTTGGGAAGATGAAGGTTTTTCATCAAACTTCCGGTGGTATAGCCGGCCGCGCCGTCCAATTGGATTTGCAGGGGGCCTTGATAGCCGTTACCGATGGTCAAAGCGATTTGGTCTTTGGGAGACATTTTGCTGACAAGGGCAAGGGCTTTGACGCTGGGCAAGGCTAACGAGCACGTCTTGTATTTATCAATATCCGTTTCAAAAAGGAAAACGTTGGGTTCAACGATGGGAAGGTTCTTGGGGAGTTCTTCCATGGCGCGTCTAGGTGCCACGAGCGTTTTGAAATGGCGCTGCGGGCGGCAGGCGTTTTTGCACACTTCCGTCACAATCCGTTTTTCCAAAATGACACGGGCGGCGGGTTGCGTATGATCGGAGGAATTGCCGATACGGACGATGTATTCGCCGCGGGCCAAGAAAAAGCACGCCGATTCTTGGTCGTAACTGGTGGCAAAGTTCATATCGATGCCTAGGGTTAGCGTCACGATTTCGTTGGGCGCCAAGGTCTTGGTTTTCTTAAAGGCCATCAGACGTTGATATTCGATGTTTTGATTGCCGGGGAAACTTAAATAGATTTGGACCGTTTCTTTGGCCCAAACCGTGCCGATATTTTTTAAATCAAATTTGATTTTAATGATGCTTTTGTCATAGGTGACTTCGCGAACGGTATACGAAAAATCGCTGTAGCTGAGACCAAAGCCAAAGGCGTAACGGGGTTTGACCTTGAACGTGTCGAAATAACGATACCCGACAAAGATGTCTTCGGTATAATCTTCATCCGTGACATTGCCATCATTATGGGAGAATGTCGGTGAAGAGGGATAATCCGAATATTTCATGGCCCACGTGGCACATAATTTTCCCGAAGGATTGACTTTTCCGGTCAGAATATCGGCTAAGGCGTTACCGCCTTCCATGCCGGCTTGCCCCATAAAGATAAGACCTTGGATCGAAGGGAAGTCGTCCATGAACGAAAGGTCCATATAAAACCCGGCGTTAATCACGATGATGACTTTTTTAAAGGCCGTGGTGATTTTTTGAATATTGCCGTACTCGACATCGGTCAGTTGCCAGTCGCCTTTGGAGAACACGCGGTCATGACCTTCACCCGCTTGGCGGGACAACACATAAATAACCGTGTCCGTTCCGAGGTTTTGAAAATCGTTCGGAACGAGGGGGGCTTCGCCCGAAAAGACAAAGGGCAGAGAGTCTAGGATTTTTTGTTTCTTTTTCTTATCGTTGATCCGCGCCACGGCAGCTTTGCGGCGGGCGTTCCAATCGTCGAAAGTTCGGAAATAGTGCTGCGTATAGGCATCGACCCAGGCTTGGGTGGCGACTTCAAGACCGTTATTTTTAAGCCCTTCGACGATCGTGACCGAATAACGCGGGTTGACTTCCCCACTTCCGGTGCCAACGTTGCAGGTGAGCCCTGCGCCATGGCCGAAAAGGGCCACTTTTTTAACTGTTAAGGGAAGAACACCCTCGTTTTTTAATAGGACGATTCCCTCGGAAGCGGCTTTTCGAGCCAAAAGCGAATTATCCTTCTCCCGAGCGGAGATTTCGGCACCTTTTGTGCCTTGATTTATCGGTTGCATTGAGAGACCTCGACCTATTATGTAATAGTTTTGTAAGAAAATAAATGAGATTTTGTTAAGATACCTCGCATAAGCGGTTAAAAAAGCAAAAAATTTAGACAGTGAAAAAATTAAAAAGGGTCTTTCATCTCTTATTTGGGTGTTCTCAAAAAAGTGTCTATAATGGAAATATGGCGTTTGACAAAGAACCCCTTTAGCAAACGCAGAATTGAGCCACGCGAACCGCCGCTTTCGGGAATTTCCCTGACGGTTCCACCCAGGATGTCGAAACCAAAAAAAGAAAAACGCCACAAATCGATACAATCCGCCCATTAGACAAAGAATTTTTCTTTGCCTTTTTTTGTGTTTAAAAAAATATCGGGCAAAGGCCCGGAGGAAATGAACGAATGGACATACGATACGCGACCACTGATGACCTAGACTTTCTTGTCAAACTCGAAGAGTTGAGCTTTGTCGAATCCCGCCGTTTTGATGAGGCTGCCATCAAACACAGCATCCTCAGCAAACACCAAAATCTTTATATCTTATCCGAAGACGGAGTGCCTTGTGCCTCCGCCACCATCCACCTTTATGCCAAGTCTTGGCGGATCTACTCCATCGCCGTTATGCCGGAATACCGCAAACGCCACCTGGGCAAAGCGCTGCTTTCGCATATCATCGATGAAGCCCAAGCGGCCAACGTCCCGCAAATCACCTTAGAGGCCGATTCTGCCGATAAAAACCTGCTTCAATGGTATGAATCTTTTGGTTTCCGGACATTACGCAAAATCAAAAACTTTTATGGCAAAGGCGAACACGCCGATAAGATGTTTTTGACCCTGATCAACGACCCCAAGATTAACCACGGCTTCTCGAACGTCGTGGTCGTCGACCAACCGGTTGGTTGGCTCGAAGGCATTGAAGCGGTCGATGTCGTCACCGCCGAGGAGTTCATCAACGATGAACGTTTCCAAACCGCGAAAGACCTCCGCATCTTTAACCTTTGCTCTTCCTACGAATACCAAACCATCGGGTATTACGTTTCCTTGTTGGCGTCCGCACGCAATCTCCGAGCCATCCCCAACGTCGCCACGATTGAAGACTTTACCAACAAAACGGTCACCGAATCGCTCGGCGACGAAGTCGAGGACTTGATCCAAAGCAGTTTTAAACACATCAAGAAACCCACCATCACGATCCGTATCTTGTTTGGAAAGACGACCCGCACCAAATATCAAAAGTTAAGCCATGCGTTATACAAGCTTTTCGAAGCTCCTTTATTGGAATGCACGTTTGAGAAAAATAGACGCTGGCACCTAATTCAAGTCACGCCGTTAACGCTCAAAGACATCGAATACACCGAAACCGTCGAACGCCTCGCCGAAGATTATTTCAACCAAAAGAGTTTTACCACCTCATCGTTGAAAAACTATAAATACGATCTTGCGATTCTGGTCGAACCCGGCGAAGCCGCCCCACCTTCGGGGAAAACGGCTTTGGACCGTTTCAAGATTGCCGCCGAAAAGATCGGTTTCTATACCGAATTCATTACCAAAGAAGACTTTGCCCGTTTAACGCAATTTGATGCGCTTTTCATCCGCGCCACCACCAACGTCAACGACTTCACCTATCAATTCTCGCGGTATGCCTACGCCGAGGGCTTGATGGTGATCGACGATCCGTGGTCCATTCTCAAATGCTCGAACAAACTGTATTTCCATGAGAGTATGAAAGTCCAAGGCGTCCTGACCCCGAAAACTTTGGTGGTCAGTAAGACCACGCGCCATCCCGATATCATCAAGGCCATCAACTTCCCGATCGTGCTAAAACAACCCGACAGCGCATGCTCTCTCGGCGTCTTTAAGGTTTACGACGAAGCCCAACTCAGTGCCAAACTCAAAGAGTTATTCAAAACCGGGGATTTAATTCTGGCTCAGGAATACGTCCAAAGCTCGTTCGACTGGCGGGTCGGAATTCTCGATAACAAACCGCTTTATGCCTGCAAATATTACATGGCTAAAAACCACTGGCAAATCTATAACTGGCACGCCAAAACCGAACACGATCAAGTCGGTAATGTCGACACTTTCTTAGTGGAAGATGCCCCGAAAGAGGTTCTTGATGCCGCCATCCGCGCCGCTTCGGTGATGGGCGATGGCTTCTATGGCGTCGACCTTAAACAAGCCAACGGCAAAGTCTATGTCATCGAAGTCAACGATAACCCCAGCGTCGACCACCACTGGGAAGACAAAGCTCTGGGCGATGAGTTATACCTGATGATTATGAAGAACTTCATGGCCCGCATCGAAAGCGCCCGCAACGTCAAACAACGCGTCCTTCAAAACAAATAAAAAAAGGCGGCCTCCTTACGGAAGCCGCTTTTCTTTGGTTATTTTTTACGGGTCATCACACCGTCGACGATTTGGTAAACCTTGTCGCAGTATTCGGTGAGGCGCTCATCGTGGGTGACCATGATGGTCGCTTTCTTTTCGGCTTTGGTTTCTTTGGCCAAGAGCTTAATGACTTCAAATGCGCGCGTGGTATCGAGCGCCGCGGTGGGTTCATCGGCTAAGATGACCAACGGGTTGTGGTAGATGGCTTTGGCAATCGCCACGCGTTGACGTTCACCGCCGGAGAGTTGGCTCGGATATTTGTTTTTCAGTTTGGTGATGCCTAACTTTTCAAACAAAGTGACCAAGCGTTCTTCATTGGGTTTGGTCCGTTGAATACGGTTGTATAAATACATTTGGTCGGTGATTTTCAAAAACGGAATCAAGTTGGCGCTTTGAAGGATAAAACCGACTTTTTCGAAACGGACTTTGGACCGTTCTTTGGCGTTGAGCTTGCTGAACGGTTTACCGCCGACAAGCACTTCGCCGGTGGTCGGGGTTTGTAGGCCGCCGATGATGGTCAAGAACGTGGATTTGCCACTGCCGGAAGGTCCGATGATAGCAATTAAATCGCCTTCTTCAGCGATAAAATTGGTTTCTTTTAATGCGTGGACGACTTCGTCACCTTGGAGAAAATCCTTGGTGATATTTTTCATTTCAATGAGTGTGCTCATAGTGACCTCCTATCCGATTGCGATGCGCGGATCGATTTTTAGAACCGCTCGCACCGAGAACAGGCCACCGAACGCCGAGAAGACGAAGAACGCGGCCGTAATCACGACATAGAATAACGGATTGATGGCGAAGGGCACGATGCCCGCCAAGAAGTAACCCGAGATGAGCGTCAATAAGAGTCCGCCCAAAACACCGATACCGGTAATGATTAAGGTCTGCATGACCACCGATCCGCCGATGTAGGCGTTGGATATTCCTTGCGCTTTCATGACGCCGAACATGCTCGTCTTTTGAATAGTCAACACGAAGATGAAGATTCCTAAGACAAAGGCAATGATGAAGATCAGGAAACCGATCATGATGCTGAAGGTTAAGACTTGCGCGCTATAACCGGGAAGATTGCCGATGAAATCTTGAATCGTGTTGATTTTGAGAGCGGCATTGGAGGTGGTCGTTTCACCGCGTGTGACAACCGCACTGAATAAATCAAGTGGGATGGTCGCACGGTTGAACCGATAATCCATCCAGGTAGCAATTGTCATATAAAGAATCGGCGCGGTCTGATAGGTGATTTTTTCGGCAAAGCCGACAATGGTCCAATCGATATCGGTTCCGGCGACACGGATGATGGTACCGACTTGATAGCCAAGGTCTTGGAGACTGGCATCGGCGAAGACTTCGCCATCGTTGAGGGTGACGTTGGGAGCAATGAAACTTCCGTTGTCGATGCCAAAGGCATAGATTTCTTCTTTGGTATCATCAACGACGGCAGCCGAGGGATCGCTGATCACGGCGGGGAATAAACCCAACCGCGCCTTTTCGGTGGCCGTCACGTCATTGTTTTGTTCATCCGTCATCACCGACATCATAATGTTATCATTACTATCCGAGGTCAGGACGATGTTGTCGGCGTTCCAGGCGTTGACGCCGTTGGTATAAGAGGACGCAAGCCCATACGCGAGCGAGGTTAAAAAGTAGACTAAATATCCGACCAGCACCACGACGGAGATGATCAGTGAGAATTTGCCTTTGGCGTGTTTAATTTCTTTCCATGCGAGAAACATAAGTCACCTTTGCGTTGCCGCACCTTTCTTCATTTCAATAATTTTTCGATATCGGAAGCAATTTTTTCAGGCTTCACGTTGGGGGCATAGCGTCGGACCACTTTGCCTTCGCGGTTCACGAGGAATTTCGTGAAGTTCCATTTGATGGCGGGTTTCATGAATCCGCCTTTGGCTTGCTTCAAATAGGTATACAGCAAGTTTTCGTCAGGTCCGTTGACATTGAGTTTGGCGAACCGGGGGAAAGTCGTGAAGTATTTGGTGGAGCAGAAGGCTTCGATTTCTTCCGGCGTTCCGGGCGCTTGATTGGCAAATTGGTTGCACGGGAAATCCAGGATTTCAAAGCCGCGGGTTTGGAAGCGGTCGTAGAGTCCTTGAAGCGCGCGGTATTGCGGCGTAAAGATGCATTGCGTCGCTGTGTTGACGATCAAAAGCACCTTGCCTTTGTACGCTTCGAGTAACACTTTTTCGTTTTGGGCGTTTTCAACGGTAATTTGATAAAGACTCATCGGGGAATTCCTCCTAGTTGCTAATATTATTATATCTATCCATTCATTTATAATGAAACGCTTGAAAACGCTCAAGGATGCATTTTGAGCGTTTTTATCGACTTTATTTTAGGTATCGAAGGTCGGTTAAATGACACCGAGCGGAATCAAAACGGCTAACAAAATAACGACCAAGCCCCACGTGACGCCGAGGAAGATTTTTTGCGTCTTGGGTTTGGCATCGTACATGAGAAAAGCGGCTAAGAAAAACGGAATGTAGGTCGTCACGAAGACAGGAATCGCGCCCCACCAGTTATAGGTCCAGATGAACGCGGGTGTTCCGGCCAAGAAGATTTCAAAGAAACCGAAGAAGGCGGCGTTAAGAATAGCGAAGAAGACCCGGTTGTTCATGCTCAGAATTTTCATCTTTGGGTTTTCGGGTAAGAGTTTGGACATCGCCAAACCGGCAATCGAGAACATCATCGAAAGTTCCCACGAAACACCGATCAAAAGAATGAACGAAGTGCTTTCGGGAGAAACAGTCCATAAGGCAAAGCCGGTGGCCCTTTGGATGATGGCATTGGCGATTTCGTAAAGCCAGTGAACGCCGTAGAGCGATAAGGCAGCGACGATGCCTTTGTAGTTTTTGTGTTTCAGTTCGGTGAAATAGATATAAACAACGATCGCGAAGAGGACGATGAAGGTCCAATTGAAGTTGGCCGTGGATCGAATGGCGTGGTTCGCGATTTCAGCGTCGCTTTGGTTCGTAGGATCACCCCAGAACACGAAGAAGGTGCTGTCTTTTCCTAAGAGGAATAAAGCGAACATCACCAAGCAGACGCTGATGATCATCGCGGCAATCGGTAAGGCGGACAGTAAAAAACGTTTCAAATCGAAAGTTTCCTTTTCTTGTTTTTCCATAATTGTTTACCTTTTTTTCAATTATAGCACCGAAAAAGGATTTATAAACAACGTCGATAAATCGTGATGATATCTTCTTTTTTAAGCGGTTGGAAACCATGGATGGTATGTCCGCGGCAGGCTTTCTGGGCCATGACATCCAAATGGGTTTCGTCAATGCCGACATCGCCCAAGTGACTTTGAAGTCCCATTTCTTTAAAAAAGAAATCGGAAAGCTTTTCAATCGCCATTTTTGAGGCAATCAACGAAGGTAACGAGGAATCAATGCCAAACACTTGCACGCCGAATTGTTTAATCCGGGGCGCGGTTTTCTCGTTGAGAATGTGTTGGAGCCAACGCGGAGTCAAAATGGCTAAACCGAGACCATGCGTGATGTCGTAATACGC
>CAZKHP010000008.1:0-15634 GCA_964552695.1 uncultured Staphylococcaceae bacterium
TGATCGGTATCGGTCTTGCCGCGTTACTTTCCTACAAAATCGGTGAAACGATCGGGACCGGTTATGGCATGTTCGGCATCGCCATGGCGGCGGTCGGCATGCTTTCCATCGTCGGCATGATTATTTCCAACGATGCTTATGGCCCGATTGTCGATAACGCCCGCGGTTTAGCGGAGATGGGCAACCTCGGCGAAGATGTTCTCGAAACCACCGATAAACTCGACTCCGCCGGAAACACCGTCAAAGCCATCACCAAAGGCTTCTCGATCGGTGCGGCCGGTCTGACCGTCATCGCCTTACTCGGCGCGTTTATTTCTGAAGTCAATAACTCTGCCATTGACCTTGGCTTGGTCGCTCCGGGCGTCCAATACCTCAATGGCTTCGATGTCATGGATCCGCTCGTTTTCTTCGGCTTACTCGTCGGTGCCGCGTTACCTGCGGTCTTCAGCGCCCTGTTGATGCTTGGCGTCAAGAAAAACGCCGAAACGATGGTCAACGAAATCCACCGTCAATTTACCGAAATTCCGGGCCTTCAAGAAGGAAAAGAAGGCGTCTCTCCGGAATACGATAAGTGCATCACGATTGCCACCAAAGGCTCGCTCAAAGAACTTATCCGTGCGGGTGTCGTGGCTATCATTCTAACCTTAATCGTCGGCTTCGTCGGAGGCGTCAAAGCCATTGGCGGGTACCTCGTCGGCAACATCGTCACCGGATTACTCTTAGCTTTGTTCATGAGCAACAGCGGTGGCCTCTGGGATAACGGCAAAAAGTATGTTGAATCCGGCCATTTCGGCGGTAAAGGTTCCGCAGCTCATAAGGCCGCTGTCGTGGGCGATACCGTCGGCGATCCTTTCAAAGATACGGCTGGCCCGAGCTTGAATACGCAAATCACTGTCGTCAGCCTGCTTTCGAGTTTGTTCAGCATGCTGTTCTTAATGTTCTCTATTTTCTAAACTTTCGTTCCGATCAACCTTACAAACGGTGGGAGGCTTCATGCCCTCCCACTTTTTGATTTGAAACCCTTGCAAAGCCATGGGAAATTGTATAATATGATAAAGCCGATTTACGGAAATGCGCCGACGTAGCTCAATCCGGCAGAGCAACTGAATCGTAATCAGTAGGTTGTAGGTTCAATTCCTATCGTCGGCACCATTTAACTCCCTGGATGTTTAGCTCAGCTGGGAGAGCATCTGTTTGACGTACAGAAGGTCGTGGGTTCGATCCCCTCAGCATCCACCATTTGCCAACAGACTACTCGCAAGAGTAGTTTTTTCTTTCCTCGATTGCAAAAGCAAAGGAACTATTTTAAAATCTAGACACGCAGCCGTAGTTCAATGGCAGAACTTTAGCTTCCCAAGCTAATCACACGGGTTCGATTCCCGCCGGCTGCTCCATCAACAGAAAAACCGCTTGCAAGCGGTTTTATTATTTAAGTCAACAAAATATTAAAATGTGCATTTTAATTGAAGCCATCGCTTGTTTTTTATCGCGAGTCTCCATACATACAATGTATGCAAGCATTTCCGTTCTTTCAAATAGCCTGTATTTTTGTTAATATACTAGTTAGCAAAGTTGACGAAAGGAAGCCACTATGGAGAACTTACGTTCCAAATGCATTTCTTTACTCGAAGAACGCGGCGTGACACTCGACGATATTGCCGATTGCGCTCGTTTTTTGCAAGCCGAATATCACATCGATCTCAAAAAAGAAGAACTGCTCGAATCGGTGATGTCCGTTTTGGACAAGCGGGAAGTTCAGTTTGCCATTTTAACCGGCGTGGAACTTGACCGTTCTGCCGAACGCGGACAAATGATCGATAAAGATTTGGAAGCGATTTTACGGCGTGACGAAGGCCTTTACGGTGTCGACGAAGTCAACGCTTACGGCATTTGCAACCTTTATGGTTCGATTGCTTTGACCAATTTCGGCTTCATCGATAAACGGAAGTACGGAATTATCGATTATTTAAACAAACACGGAAAATCCGGTGCGACGTGCAATACGTTCCTGGACGATATCGTCGGCGCGATTGCCGCCAGTGCCGCCAGCCGATTTGCACACAAGTGGGGGAAATAAGCTATGCCTGAGTTTTTTGGACACGATCTGTATTATTGGATTGATTTATTGGGTGCGATCCTTGTGGTCGCCGGTGTTTTAATCGTTTTGTTTAAATACGCTAAGCGTAAACTCCATATTGTGTGGTTTGCCCTCGGCGCTTGTGCTTTCTTCGCCTCGTATCTCTTGTTTGCCAACCTCGATGGCGTCTCCGGTTTACTGCCCGGAGTCATCGGCATCGTCTTGGCGTTATCGATCGTCGTTTATCTGTTCGTCAATTCTGCGGATGTCCGTCCGCTTTTCGGCCGTAGCTCCCACAAAGGCAAAAACGGCAAGAACGACGTGCAACGCATTTTTGACCGCGAAGCCCTCTATGATGCGATTACCGAAACCGTCAGCTTCCTTTCCCGCACCAAAACCGGAGCCATCATGACCTTTGAACGCAAAATGCCGCTCACCGACATGATCAAAAACGGCGTGACCATCAATGCTCCCGTGACCCCTGAATTATTGATGACGATTTTCTATCCCGGAACCCGTCTCCATGACGGAGCCGTCGTGATCCGTGATTCCACGATCGTTGTCGCCAGTGCCTTCTATACCCCAACCACCAAACCGTTGGCCGGCAAATACGGCTCGCGTCACCGTGCCGCTATCGGCATCAGCGAAGTCAGCGATTCCGTGACCGTCGTGGTCAGTGAAGAAACCGGCCGTATCAGCATTGCTTACGGCGGTGAACTCGAACCGATTTTCATCGACAATTTCCATCGGATTTTTGAAGAATACATGGAAGATACCACTTACGTAGACGAAAAAGAAAGCGTCTAACCTTATGGAAAATAAATATTTCGGTACCGATGGTGTCCGCGGCATTGCCGGGGACAAATTGACTTCGACGATGGCGTATCGGATCGGCCGTTATATCGGTCAATATCCGCATGGCAAGAAGAACCGCATTTTGATTGCCAGCGATACGCGTGTTTCCGGAGATATGTTAAAAACCGCTTTAGCCAGCGGCATCATGGCCAGTGGCAGCGATGTGTATTTGATGGGAGTTTCAACCACGCCCAGCATTTCCTATCTGGTCCGCGAAAAAAGTTTTGATTACGGCATCATGATTTCCGCGTCCCATAACCCCTATTATGATAACGGAATCAAGATTTTTAACGCCCAAGGCGAAAAGCTCGACAGTGAAATCGAACACTTGATCGAAGGTTATATGGACTCCATCGTCGACTATTTGCCCTACCGGATGAATGAATCGGTCGGGCGGATGGTGCTTTCCCATGCCTTGGTCGATGACTATGTCGATTTTTTAGCCAAAAAGGCGCATGACCTCAAAGGCCTTCACATCATTGTCGACGGGGCCAACGGTTCCGCCAGCGTCGTCGCTCCCAAACTTTTCCAAAAACTCGGATTGACCGTCAAATACATCAATATCAACCCTAACGGCGTGAACATCAATGACCGCTGCGGTTCGACGCACCTGAAATCGTTACAAACCGAAACCCGTAAAAACGGATTCCACATCGGTTTGGCCTTTGACGGCGACGCCGATCGCCTCATGGTCGTCGGTCCTGACGGATCCGTGGTGGATGGCGATGCGATTATTTATCTCAATGCCCTCGATATGAAAAAACGGGGACTTTTGAAAGAAAACAAAGTCGTCATTACCGTGATGAGCAACATCGGTCTTAAAATCGCCCTCCAAGCTGCCGGCATTGCCATTGAAGAAGTGCAGGTCGGCGACAAATATGTGCAAGCGTGTCTGAAAGAACATCATCTCTCATTGGGTGGTGAACAATCCGGCCACATTATCTTCCTCGATGACCTCAATACCGGCGATGGCTTATTGACCGCGATCAAAGTTATGAACGTCCTTAAAGAAAGCGGACAAACGCTGGCTGAACTGCTTTCGGGCTTAAAGATTTATCCGCAGATTCTGAAGAATGTTTCGGTGGTCAACAAAGACGCCGTGATGGCCCATACAGGCTTAAAAGAACTCATCAACGAACTTTCGCAAACGCTCAACGGCAACGGACGGATTCTTGTCCGCGCCAGCGGCACCGAACCTTTGGTTCGCGTGATGGCGGAAGCGCCGACGCTCGAAGAATGCGACCGTGTCGTCTCAACACTCGTCAATTACATTGGCGAAATCTCATATTAAAGGAGAAACATTATGTGTGGTATTGTCGGAGGCATTGGTCAATTTCCGATTCGGGACTACCTCATCAATGGTTTGAAGACGCTTGATTACCGCGGTTACGATTCTGCCGGCGTGGCTTTGGCCGAACCCGAAGGAATCCGCGTTTTCCGGATGCCCGGAAGAGTCCAGGCACTCGACGAAGCGACCCCGCGTGACCTCCATGTCGTTTTAGGCATCGGTCATACCCGTTGGGCCACCCATGGCGCACCCACAGCCAACAACGCTCACCCGCATACCAGCATGAACGGCGAATTCGTGCTTGTTCATAACGGGGTCATCGACAACTTCCGTCACTTGAAAAACAAATTGGAAGCCGAAGGCTATGTGTTTCACAGCGAAACCGATACCGAAGTGGTGGCCAACTTGTTGGAATTCCATTATAACCGTCTGAAAAACGTCAAAGCCGCGATGCTGGCGATGATTGAAGAACTGCAAGGTTCGTATGCCTTGGCAATTCTTAAAAAAGGCGACCTCAAACACATTTATTTTGCCAAGAACCGGTCCCCGCTGGTCGTGGGTCATGGCGAAGGCAAAAACTTGTTGGCGTCCGACTTTTTACCGATGCTCAAAGAAGGCAAAGACTTTGCTCCGATCCTTGATCATCAATACGGATATATTACCGAAGACACGATCAAAATCTTTAACGAAGACGGCAGTGTCGCCAATCCCAAATTCACCCGTCCGGACCTCAAAATCGAAGATATCGGTCTTCAAGGTTACCCGCATTACATGCTCAAAGAAATCGAAGAAGCCCCGGCGGTCGTCCGTCGTCTCATCGATAACTATTTTGACGGCAACCAATTCCTGTTTGACCCCAAACTCATCAACAAACTTAAAGCCGCGGATGATATCATTTTCATCGCCTGCGGCACCTCCTATCACGCCTGTTTGATCGGCCGCCGCTACATGGAATACTTAGGCAAGCGCAGCGAAGTTTACATTGCCAGCGAATGGGCCTACCATCCCTTTGTTTCGGCCAAAAACCCGATGTTCATCATCGTCAGCCAAAGCGGTGAAACCGCCGACCTCATCCGTTGCATGGAAATCATCAATTCCCGTGGTGCGGTCAGCCTCACCATCACCAACACCAAAGGTTCCACGCTGGAACGCGATGCGACGTATTCCCTGCTTTTATTCGCCGGCGTCGAAATCGCCGTGGCCAGCACTAAAGCCTATGTCGCCCAAGTGGCTTTGCTCTCGTTATTGACCGGAGCGATGGATGATTCCACCGCGGTGGTCTCGCATCTCTATGACGTCATCAAAGCCGAAAATGCGGTCATCGCCAACAGCGAATCGCTCAAACCCACGGCTAAATACCTATCAGGCAAAAAAGATGTTTTCTTCCTTGGCCGTGGAACCGATTACGATGTCGCCTTGGAAGCTTCCTTAAAACTCAAAGAAATCACCTACATCCACAGCGAAGGCCTCCCCGGCGGGGAACTCAAGCACGGCCCGATAGCTTTGATTGAAAAAGATACTCCAGTCATCGGCTTCATTTCCGATCCGTTGACCGATTTACCGATCCGCAGCAACTTCAAAGAAGTTGAAGCCCGCGGTGCGACCGTCATCACCGTCGTCTCCAAATCGCTTGCGAAAGCAGGAGATGCGATTACCGTTCCCGATGTCAAAGAATACCTCTCTCCGCTGGTGAAAGTGCTTATCGCCCAATACTTGGCGTACTTCGCTGCGCTCGAACTCAAAGTCAACATAGATAAACCGCGCAACCTCGCCAAATCCGTCACCGTCGAATAAGCCACAAAAAAAGCCTCGCCGATTCGCGAGGCTTTCGTTTTTTACTTCTTCTTCTCGTCTTCAACTTTGACTTCGGTCAAGGTTTCTTTGAGTGAGACCAGCAAGCCAGAGATGTTTTGAATTTCGCTGGGGATGATGATTTTGGTCGCTTTTCCATCCGCGACCTTTTCAAGGGCATCGAAACCTTTGAGGGTGAGGTAAGCGGAATCCGGGTGTGCTTCATTGATCATCTTGATGCCTTTGGCTTGGGCTTCAGCGGCCCGTAAGACGGCTTCGGCATGACCTTCGGCTTCCGCGATAATCGCGATTTTGCGGGCTTCGGCACGGAGGACGGCGGCTTCTTTTTCACCTTCGGCTGCTAAGATGGCGGCTTGTTTTTGTCCGTCGGCGGTTAAGATAGCTTCACGTTTCTGACGTTCGGCGCGCATTTGCTTTTCCATCGCTTCCTGAATTTCACGCGGAGGAAGGATGTTCTTTAATTCGACGCGGTTGACTTTGATACCCCAAGAGTCGGTGGCATCATCGAGGATCGTGCGCATTTGTTGGTTAATGGTATCGCGGGAGGTCAAGGTTTGGTCGAGCTCCAAGTCACCGATCAGGTTACGAAGCGTGGTGGCAGTTAAGTTTTCGATGGCGTTCATCGGGCTTTCGGCACCGTACAAATACAACTTCGGATCGGTAATCGCAAAGTAGACGACGGTATCGATTTGCATGGTTACGTTATCCTTGGTAATGACCGGTTGCGGTGGGAAGTCAGCGACTTTTTCCTTTAATGAAATACGGGCGAGGCGCGCATCGATGAACGGCGCGATGAGGTGCGGCCCGGCGGTCAGCATCTTATGGAATTTACCCAAGCGTTGAATCATGACGACATGGGCTTGCGGAACGATAACGATGCAACGGATGAAAATGATGATCATGACAAGACCGACGACAGAAAGAGCGAGCCAACCAAGCACGGCTCCCGGACTGACAGTCAATAGACCCAGCATAGTTATTTACCTTCTTTCTTGGCAACGATGATGTGGTTGCCTTGGATTTCTTTGATAATGGCAAATTCACCTTCGGTGTAGTGGACATCTTCGAGGGTGATTAACGTCCAGACAAGGTCACGGATTTTGCCTTCGCCATGGGTGGTTTTGCCAAAGCCTTTGATGACCCGGATTTCTTGGCCGATCAAGGCATCGGTATTGGTAGCAACGGGCTTCACTTTAAAAAGTGTCTTTTTGAAGACAAACTTGGTGAGAAGCAAAAGCACGGCGGAAACGACGACGAACGTGATGATTTGCACCACCGGGTTTCCGCCGAAGATGGCGATGAACAGGGATACCAGCGCTCCGCCGGCAAACCAAATGCTGACCAACCCCGGAATAGCAATTTCAATCACCAACGCGGCAATGAAGACGACGACCCACGAAATAATCCAGAATGTTTGCGAAGAGAATAAATCCGCTAAAACCATAACTTGACGCTCCTTTATCCTTTAACATCGATGCATTCGCATCCGATGCTTTGAATCACTGTTTTGACATTTTCTTGAGTAGGTACTTCGGGCCCTTTATAAGCAAGCCGCACGGCGCCTTGAATATCGTGCCCCGAATAATGGTAGGCTTTGACGTCGAGAATGCGGTAGGTCACCATAAACTTATGGCCATTGACTTCGACGGGCTTAGTCATGGAAGCCAACGGATACATTCCGACCCGGCGGTAGAGGAGGGGTGTGAAGTAGGTCCATCGTTTGGTCGTAGTGCAAACGAAGATTTCCATTTTTTCAATCACCGCAATCCAGCCTTTCTTAACACCGATAAAACCGGTAAGGACGAAAAGGATGATACCGACGGCAATAATCGCTAAACACGTCAACAAGAGTTCCAAATCGGTCATAACGTTACCCCGAAAGACATGGGCTCATGCCTTCCACAATAAATTATACAACAAATGACATAAAAAATAGGGAATCAATCTTATGGGTGTCGGTGCACCTCTTTGATTTGATGATATACTTAAAAAAGGTGATTTTATGACAGAACGGAATTTTTATGATTTTCTACTCAAAACGCAAAGCATTGCCAAAATCGGTTTGAAGTTTTCAACCGATCCCTACGCCTTAGCCAATTACAAAGAATTGGAAACAATGTCTAAAGACATGCTCGAACACTTTTCCGAGATTTCTTTTGACCGCCCTAATTATTTTGCACGCGATATTTATCCCACCCCCAACGTCAGCGTCCGGACCTGCATTTTTTCCAGCGATCTGAAAAAAGTTTTGCTTGTCAAAGAAGCTAACGACGGTCTTTACTCGCTTCCGGGTGGTTGGTGTGACCTTTACGAATCACCCAAAGAAGCGGCCATCAAAGAATGCCGCCAAGAAGCCGGAGCGGATGTCGAAATTCTTCGTCTTGTTGCCTTGATTAACCGTACGCCGTTCAAAAGTCCGGCCTCAATCCCCGAATACGCCATCGTTTTTGAAGCAAAACTGAATGGCGAATTGGGGGAACATGAATACGAAACGACCGAAGTCGGCTTTTTCCCTTTAGATAAGCTTCCTCCGTTTTCCCGCAAAGTGACGACTCCGGAAATGCTCCGCGTCATCATGGCAGCGGCCAACAACGAAACGATTATTGACTGAGGACCAAATATGAAACAACGCACGTGGTGGCAAGAAGCAATCGGCTACGAGATTTATCCTCGTTCTTTTTGTGATTCCAATAACGATGGTATCGGCGACCTTCCCGGAATCATATCAAAACTCGATTATTTGGAAAAACTTGGTGTGAATCTTCTTTGGATTTGCCCCTTCTTTAAATCGCCTATGGACGACAACGGGTATGACGTCAGCGATTATCTGACGGTCGATCCGGTGTTCGGAACCAACCGCGATTTCCAAGAGCTTCTTATAAAAGCCCATGCCAAAGGCATTCATATCATTATTGACTTTGTTTTAAACCACACCAGCGACGAACATCCGTGGTTCCTCGAAGCACGTTCATCCAAAGACAGCCCTAAACGCGATTTTTATCTCTGGCGTGATGGCAAAGTGGACGCCCAAGGACGCCGTTTGCCGCCCAACAACTGGCAAGGTTTCTTTGAAGATTCCGCATGGAATTACGATGAAGTGGCGGGGCAATACTATCTCAAAATCTTCAGCAAAAAAATGCCGGATCTGAATTGGGAAAACGCCCATCTCCGGAAACATATTTTTGATGTGGCAAAGTATTGGCTCGATCAAGGGGTCGACGGCTTCCGCTTGGATGCCATTGCGCACTTGGCCAAAGATTTGACTTTTTCGGACTCGCCTCAACCGGTCGGACCCACCGGTATGACCCTTGATTTTAGAAAATTCTCATCCATTCCGCGCTTGTTTGACTATCTTGCCGAATTTAAACGCGAGGTTTTGACGCATTATCCCGAAGCGATGACCATCGGCGAAGTCGGCGGCTGCGCTTCCACCGAAGAAGCGCTGAAATATTCCGGCCGCGATAAGGGTTCGATCAATATGGTTTTTAACTTCGATACTTGCTGGGAAAACGGAGCTTTCGGAAGCGAGAAAAAAAGCGACGATGAAATCGTCACCAATGTCATCAATCTCAAACGTCTCTTCCTTCATTGGTATGAGGATTGCTCGAAGAAAGCTTGGCTTCCGATTTATTGGAACAACCACGATCATCCCCGTGTGCTTTCTCAATACGGGGATGTCCGCTATAGAAAGGCGTCTGGAAAGATGCTGGCCCTCACACTTTTATTTATGTATGGCACACCCTTTTTATATAACGGTGAAGAAATCGGCATGAGCAACGTCGATTACACCCGCATCGAAGATTTCAAAGATGTTTCCGCCAAGAATTTTTACGAGAGTGCGAAAACGTATTTGACCGATGAAGAAATCTTGCGCTTTTTAAGAAGATGTTCGCGTGTCAATGCGCGTACGCCTTTCCAATGGTCGGGTCAAACCTATGCGGGATTTTCCCAACATGAACCTGACGTCCGAGTCATTGGAAATTTCAAAGAAGTCAATGCCACGGATGAAGAACTTGATCCGGACTCGATTTTGAATTTCTACCGTCAGGCTATTGCGTTACGGAAAACACCTCGGATTTTGGAGGCTGTTTTGGAAGGTCAGTTCATTTTGATCGATCCAAATCATCCGGATGTTTTTGCCTATGCCCACAAAGGAGCAACCCCTTTATTGGTGGTCAGCAACTTCCGACGTTTCGAAACGGCTTTCGCCTTCCCTTACAAAATCAAGACAATTCTTCTCCATAACGAGAAGACCCTAAACCTAAATAACGGGGTTTTGCATTTAAAACCGTTTGAAAGCTATCTTTTTGAATTGGACGAAAAGGAAACATTCTAGTGGATAAGTATTATCATTTCTGGTCCGATAATCCTTTAAAGGAAACCCAGCTCGAAGGGTTGATCCGTGACAGTTATCACGGTGATTTGGCTTTCGTCATGCTTTCTCCCAATCATGGCTACTTTTTGGCCTCCTCGGACTTGGCGGAAACGCTGGAAGTTATTGTTCCTTTGATTGCTTCCGACTTTGGCATCAATCTGACAGTGCTCATCAGCCACGCTCATGATGTGTTGGCGCAAATGGCCCTTAAAAAAGCGGCAGTTCTTCACCAAGAGCGGTGTACATACCTCGGAGACTTACTGTTGGACGATTTGATGCGTGGGGACCGCTCTCTAGTTCCGGAAGCACTCAAAGGTTTCCGAAATATCCCGCATGATGAAATGATTACGGCGCAAGCATTCGTTTCCTGTGGTTTAAACGCCACCTTGGCGTCAAAAAAACTCTATGTCCATCGCAATACGTTCAATTATCGGCTCAAGAAGTTTATCGACTTGACCGGCCTTGATATCCGCGACTTTCATAACGCTTCTTTCTTTATTCTCGTTTCACGTTTATTGCTCGAAAACTAAAATTGTGCACGTTGCACAAATCATCTTTCGGAATCTATGGTAAACTATCTGCAAAGAGGTGCATAAACTATGGCAGAAGTCATTTTAAAAAACATTAATAAGATCTACGACAACAACGTTCAAGCCGTTTTCGATTTCAATCTTGAAATCAAAGACCACGAATTCATCGTCTTCGTTGGCCCGTCCGGCTGTGGTAAATCGACCACCCTGCGGATGATCGCCGGTTTGGAAGACATTACTTCGGGCGAACTCTACATCGACGGCCGTTTATCCAACGACGTCACCCCGAAAGACCGCGATATCGCGATGGTGTTCCAAAGCTATGCTTTGTATCCCCACATGTCGGTCTATGACAACATGGCCTTCGGCTTAAAGATCCGTCACTTACCGAAAGTCGAAATCGACAAGCGCGTTCATGAAGCGGCGCGCATCCTGGAAATCGAAAACTACTTAGACCGGAAACCTAAAGCGCTCTCCGGCGGGCAACGTCAACGTGTCGCGCTTGGTCGCGCCATCGTTCGTAACGCCAAAGTCTTCTTAATGGACGAACCGCTCTCGAACTTGGACGCCAAGCTCCGTGTTCAAATGAGATCGGAACTCATCCGTTTACACGAAATGCTCCATGCGACGACCATTTACGTCACGCACGACCAAACCGAAGCTATGACGATGGCCACTCGTATCGTCGTCATGAAAGCCGGTTATATCCAACAAATCGGCGCTCCGATCGACATTTACAATAACCCGAACAACTTGTTCGTGGCCTCCTTCATCGGATCTCCGGCAATGAACCTCATCGAAGCGACCTACAGCGAAGGTAAAGTCAAATTTGCCGATGGCCGCGTCTTAACGCTCACCGCCGACATGAAAGCCAAACTGAGCGCGTACGAAGGCAAGACTGTTGTCTTCGGTATCCGTCCGGAAGACATTCATCAAGAAATGAGCCAATCCGCGGATAAAGCGGTGGCGAACTCCGTCATCGTCGAAATCAAAGTGGCCGAACTTTTGGGCCATGAATACATTCTCCACTTCGACATGGGCGGAACCGACGTCGTCAGCAAAGTCCCGGCGACCAAACTTCTGAACATCGGCGATAAAGTGGAATGCTTATTCAATATGCGCAAAGTCCACATCTTCGATAAAGAAACCACCAATCGCATCATCTAAGACATCGTTTGCCCATAAAAAGAGAACCGTCCTCGTTATACGTGGACGGTTTTTTGCTTTTTGCGGCTTCGGGTAAAAGAACCTTTAAGTGCCCATTTTCTGGCGGTTTATGACCTTTGTAAGCCCTTGCAATCCAACATATCCAATGCTAAAATCACTTTGATAATTAAATTATCATTTCTGAAAAAAGGAGAAAGCAGAAAATGAAAAAAATTTTGGGTCTTGCCTCGCTGTTTCTTGTCGCGCTTCCGATGCTGACAGGTTGCGGCAAAAGTAATCCGATTCTCATTTGGGTCGGAACTGAATCTCAAGAATTCTATCAAACCAAACTGGATGAGTACGTCGCCAATTATAATGCTACCAATGACAAAAAGTTCCCGTACGCGATTGAAGTCAAAGGCGTCGATACGGGTTCTGCCGCCGCGACTTTCTTGGATGATACCGAAGCCGGAGCGGATATTTTCACCGTTGCCCACGATAACCTTGGCAAATTAATTGCCGGTTCCAGTGGCATTTCGCCGATCACTGATGCCAGCTTATTGGCGCAAATCGATGCCGATAACCCCGACACCTTCAAAACCGTCATTAAAGGCAAAGTCTCCGGTACCGAATACACCTTCGGCGTCCCTTACATTGCGCAATCCTTGATTCTTTATTACAACAAAGCCTATCTGAATGCCACCGACGTGGAAACTTGGGAAGGCATTTGGGCTAAAGCCGTCACCAATCAAAAACAAGCTCTGTCTTTGACCGGAACCGATGGATTCAATAACTCCTTCTTACTCTTAGCGAGAAAAGTGGCAGATGATTCCACCTCGCTTCAACTTTACGAAGATGCTGTCCAAGAAAACTGCTTCGCCACAGGCGATGATACGGTTTCCAAACTGAAATGGGGACAACGCTTCTTCACCGGAAACTATGGCGCTCGCGTTCCCTCGTCTTCCGGTTGGGAAGTCGAATTGAAAGATGAACTGTCCTTATCCGTCATCGGTGGTGCTTGGCACTACAACGCTGCGAAGTCTTCATTAGGTGAAGAAAATCTCGGTATCGCCATTCTTCCGCGCTTCACGATCACTGAAGCCGATGCTTATGGCACCTCGGTCGCCGGTACTGTCTATCAATCCGGTTCGTTCACCGATACCAAAATGCTTGTCATGAAAAAAGGCAGCACCAAAGCCGATTATTTGCAAGGCATCATGAAATACATGTCCAGCAAAGAAATCCAAGAATTATCGTTTGAAACTTGCGCCAACCTCCCGGCTTACAAGAACGCTCTTGCCGAATTTGAAGCCATGAACGCTGATACCCCCGAAGCCCTCTTAGCCCGTTGCCAAACCGAAATGTTCAGCCACGGTATCCCGCAACCCTTCGGCGCCCAAAGCAAATTCAACGTTTACTATTACTCCAAAGGCGCTCCTGAATTGATTGCCGCCATCTTGCAAAACACCGGTAATGCGTACAGCACCGACCAAGCCATCTATGATGAACTCGTCGTCATCGAACGCATCTGGAAAACCGGCAACAAAGAAGCCGCTTAATTTCAACAAACAAGGCAACTCCGACCTCGACGTTGGAGTTGCCTTTGTTCCGACTTATGAATAGGGAGGAAAATATGCAACAAGAAAAAAATCTTAAAGCAGAATCCGCCAAGCCCCAGCGCCGTTCCAAATCAATCGGTGCTTTTTTTCAAAATCTCGGAAATGGAATCGCCAAGTCTTGGAATGGTGCCGTTGAACGTTTCGTTAAGGGCAGCATCTGGACCAAACTTTCCCATTTCATCATGGGTATTGGCAACCTTGCGCGGAAACAAATCATTAAAGGGTGTCTATACCTGATTATTGAAATTGGTTTCCTATATATCATGATCTTCTCGCCCAAAATCAACGGAACTCCGTTTGGTGCGAAAGCCGTCGTGAACTTTTTTACTCTCGGTACGGTCCAAGGCGATATCTTCACCGTGGGCGACAACTCCATGCTGATGCTTCTGTTCGGCGTGGTCACCTTCGGCTTAATTCTTCTATTCCTCTTCGCTTATTTTTCAAACCTCAAGAGCTCCTACAAAACGGATTTGGATGTTGCCAAAGGCAAAAAACCGACCAGCATCCGCGAAGATTTCCAAAGCCTTTTGGATCAACGCTTCCATGTGTTGATGTTGACGCCCGCCATCATCGGCATCCTCGTTTTCACGGTTCTACCGACAGTCTTCATGATTTTAATTGCGTTCACCAACTTCGACTCGGCTCACCCGGCCGGTTTGGAACTGTTTGACTGGGTCGGTTTCCAAAACTTCCGTGATATCTTCAATGGCACCAGTGAGATTTCGGCTCGTTTCTTACCGGTTCTCTTATGGACTCTTGTTTGGGCTTTCTTTGCGACGATTACCTGCTACGCCGGTGGCATTTTGCTGGCGTTATTAATCAACAAAAAAGGCATCAAATTCAAAAAAGTTTGGCGCACGATTTTCATTTTGACGATTGCCTTGCCGCAATTCGTATCGCTCTTAGCCATGCGCAACCTCTTAAGTTCCGCGGGGCCGATCAACCAAATTTTGATTAACCTTGGCATCATCGATCAAGGCATCGAATTCTTGGGCAACGCCAACGCTTCCCAAGCCAACCTCGTCCGCGTGATGATCCTCTTAATCAACATGTGGATCGGTATTCCCTATACGATGTTGATGACCAGCGGTATTTTGATGAACATCCCCACGGATCTCTTCGAAGCCGCGACCATCGACGGTGCCAGCAAGAAACAAATCTTCTGGAACGTGACCGTTCCCTACATCGTATTCGTAACGACTCCTTATTTGATTACTTCGTTCGTCGGCAATATTACCAGCTTCAACGTTATTTACTTGCTGACCGGCGGTGCTCCGACATTCCCTGGATATAAAGCCGGTTATACCGACTTATTGGTCACTTGGCTTTACAAGTTGACCATCGATGAAGCCGAATACAATATCGGTTCGGTCATCGCCATCTTTACCTTTATCCTTACCGCGACCGGAACGCTTTTGGCCTATCGCAACAGCAAAGCGTATAAAGAGGAGGATACTTTCCAATGATGAAAGAAACCATGGCCATGAAAGCCCCAAAAGACAAGAAACTGAAAAGCAAGAAAGGATTGGAAACCACTTCCAAGGTTTTGACCTACGTCCTTCTGATTGTCCTATCAGTCATCTGGTTGTATCCGATTCTTTGGATTGTCCTCAATGCCTTCCGTGCCGAATATAACGGCGGTGTTTTGGTGGGGACCGTTGTCTCGCACTATTTCCCGCGTGCGTTCGGTTTCATCAACTTCATTAAACTCTTTACCGAAACTCAATTCATCCGTTGGTTCTTTAACACGTTGATCGTTGCCGTCTTTACGACGATTCTATCGACGTTATTGACCCTTTCGGTCGCCTACGTCATGAGCAAACTGAAATTCCGTTTACGGAAAAAATTCTTAAGCATCGCCATTGTCTTGGGTTTGTTCCCGGGCTTCATGTCGATGATCGCCATTTACTACATTTTGAAAGCTCTCAATTT
>CAZKHP010000008.1:15734-18633 GCA_964552695.1 uncultured Staphylococcaceae bacterium
TTCATCTTCGCGCGCGTTATTTTAGGTGAAACCAACACTCAACTCCATACGGTTGCGGTGGGCTTGTACTACATGATGTATGGTCAACGCATTGACTCCAACGTCTTCACGATGTTTGCCGCCGGTTGCGTGATTATCGCCATCCCCATTGTTGCCTTGTTCTTGTCGATGCAAAAGTACTACATCGAAGGCGTGACCGCTGGATCGGTCAAAGGTTAATTTGTGGCAAAACGTCCTTTCTTTTCTCGTGACGCTCAAACGATGCGAAGGCTTTCCAGACCCTGGAAAGTATTCTTTCTCGTTTCCCTATTAACGATTGCCAGCGGATGTGCCGGACGCGAATACGTGGTTAAAGGAGAAACGCTAGAGGCCAATATGAGGGATGATAACTTCCGTACGTTTTATGAAATCTTCGTAGGTGGTTTTTCGGATAGTAACGAAGACGGCATCGGGGACTTAAAAGGAATCCAAAACCGTCTCGATTATCTCAACGACGGTGACCCCAATTCAGGGAAAAGCTTAGGCGTAAATGCTTTGTGGCTGATGCCCATTATGCCGTCGCCGAGTTACCACAAATACGATGTCACCAACTATAAAGCCATCGACAGCCGATACGGCACGTTGGATGATTTTTCTGCACTGTTGGCCGATTGTCAAAACCGCGGCATCGATGTCATCATCGACTTGGTTCTGAATCATACCTCTTCGCAACACCCTTGGTTCAAACAAGCTTTGGCGGATATGAAAGCCGGAAATATGGATAGCCCCTACATCGGGTACTATTCCATCGTTCCCTCTGCGAACCGCGAAGCGGGAAAATCCTATTATCTGTTCTACGGCGATTACTATTACGAAGGCAATTTTTCCTCGTCGATGCCCGAACTCAACATGGATAACCCTGCAGTTCTCGAGGAAATTTCCAGTATCATCGATTTCTGGATTGATCTCGGGGTGTCGGGATTCCGCTTAGATGCCGCCAAATACATATACCTGGGTGACACTCAAAAAAATATCGACTTCTGGACCTGGTTTATGACGACCGTGCGTGCCAAAAAAGCCGATGCGTTCGTGGTGGGCGAAGTATGGTCCGGAGATTCTTTGATTGCTCCCTATTACACCAACTTTTCCAACTTTGATTTCGGCATGTCGGGCTCGGAAGGAGCGGTGGCGTTTTGCGCCAACGGCTCGGATGATGTCAACAGCTATGTCAATTACCTCGACCGTTACCGCAATATGGTGACGGCGTACAACGAAGAGGCGATTTTGTCGCCGTTTATTTCCAACCACGATATGAACCGTGCGGCCGGTTACCTCTCGGTTCCCGACGGTCGTATGCAAATGGCCGCCAATTTGTACCTTTGGACCTATGGCTCGCCTTTTATTTACTATGGTGAAGAAATCGGCATGAAAGGTTCCCGTGGCAGTGAAAGTACCGACGCCAACCGTCGGTTAGCAATGCTTTGGGGAGACAAAGATACGGTCGAGAATCCTGTTGGTTCCACCTATCCGGCGGCAAGCCAAACCAATGGCACGGTCGCAAGTCAAAAGTCTTCGTCCAAGTCGCTCTACAATCATTACAAAAAAGCCATCATGATCCGTAATGCAAACCCGGAAATCGCCCGCGGAACGTACACGGTTTTAAATTTCACCGATTATTACACCTTCGGCGGATTCCTTTCGACGTACGAAGAAAGCACCGTGGGTGTTTTCCATAACACCGGCGAAGACGCCGTGACGATTGACCTCTCCTTGTATACCGACCATACCTTCTCGATTGTGCGGGGCTATGCCGGCCTTGGAAAAGCGAGTCTGAACGGAATGGTTCTTACCCTCGATGGTTTGACCAGCGTCGTCTTAAAATAACGATAAACCGAATTTGATCTTTTTAAGCGTCAAATTATCCACAATTTTGTGAATCAATAAAGCAACGAGCAGACGATTTGCCCGTTTCTTTTTATATATAAAAAGGTTTTTTTCACTTTCCTTCGTTTTTTTAAACTTTTGTCAGTCAAAAACGTCGCCACCTCATTGACATGGTAGTGCCCTAGAGGTAAAATGAAAGCGCTTAAAAGGAGAAAGCAAAAACATGAAGAAATTTTCCATTTTATTCGTTTTAGGTGCTTTACTGCTTACTGGATGTGGTGTTGATACCAAGACCGTTCTTTCCAACCCCGAAAAAGATTACTATGCGACGGGCGCTTGGGCTGACTGGGGAAACACGACTGCTAAAATGACCGCCGTATCGCGCGGTGATGAAGCGGTTGCTTCCATCAAAGATCAACTCGACCATGCTGAATTCCTCTATATCTACAAGAATATTGTCTTAACGGACACCCAAACATGGGGAAGTACCTACACAATTGATGGCGTAGAAACCGTTTTAAATGGTGGCCAATCTGTCAAAGCCATTCGTACCGCCATTGATGACAAAGATACTGTCGACTACTGGATTCAATCCCCGGAAAGTGGCGCGGTTTCGAACCTCACTCCGGAAACCCTTTTCATTCCTAACTTTGTTGAAACTGCTGTAGAAGGCATCCCAGGAACTTGGAATGATAACCTCTTTGGTTATGAAACTGGAACCTACACCATGGTTTACGCTTACATTGCCGCTGTTGGCGATGTTGCTGCTCACCATGCCATGGGCCTTATCGCGACTCCCGCTGCTGCCTAATTAAAAAACAGTAACGATTTTCAAACAAAGGCCAAAAGCTCAAAATTTGCAGCTTTTGGCCTTTTGTAACGGTTTGTATAACCGTCATCCCTCACAAAGGAGTTCACCATGAGAAAAGCCGGAATTTTATTGGCGGTATCGTCACTCCCATCCCATTATGGAGTCGGTGATTTTGGTCCCTCTGCCTATCAGTTCATCAACCTGCTCAAACGAAGCCAAGTCAAA
>CAZKHP010000009.1:0-18239 GCA_964552695.1 uncultured Staphylococcaceae bacterium
CGCTTCCAAGTCCGGCGTCAAAGGCATTACCATGACCTTAGCCAACGAATGGGCCAAGTATGGCATCAACGTTAACGCCATCGCTCCGGGCTACATGGCCACCAACAACACCAAGGCGCTTCGCGAAGATGAAGTCCGTGCCGGACAAATCCTCGAACGCATTCCTGCCGCCCGTTGGGGAACGCCTGCCGATGTGGCCGGTGCCGCCGTGTTCCTTTGTTCCGATAACGCCTCCTACATTAATGGCTTCACGCTCGCCGTCGATGGCGGTTGGCTCGCTCGCTAATTCATAGCTTTTACACATAAAACCGCCGCAATAGTTCGGCGGTTTTTTCTTTTCTTTTAGGACACGCGTATGAAAATGGGTTTAAAGGAGCAAAAATCACTTATGCTAGGATTCTTTTAGAGGGATTCCTCACAAGGAGACAGTTATGGATAAAATCACGGAAAACTGGAAGATCCTTTTTGCGGACAAAAAACGTTTCATCGTCGAACTAGTCAAAGTGGGGCTCGGCTTGCTTTTCATGATTAACCTTGCCATTCCCTTTTTCCGTCTGACCGGGGGAACGCTTGCACAAAGCTATGCCCTTGATGATTATGGCGGACTGTGGGGCTTAGTGGCGTTATTCTTCTTGGCTTGGTTGGCCTATCCTGTTTTGCTGCTGATGGGCATGAACAAGATTGCGTGGTTCGTTTACATCGGTCAAGCCGGAGTCGGCGGCTTGATGTTCCTTATTCTTTTATTAACATTCTTCAACGTCAATGCCCAAATCAACGTCCATTTGAGTTTTGGTTTCTTCATGTATGTGATTTATGTCGGCTTGATGTTCGTCATTGCGTTTCTGGAAAAACCGCTGCTGGCGATGATTGAAAAATCCGTCGGTAAAAAATAAAAAGGTCTAAAAGGAAAAAAGAAAACTATGCATCGCGCATAGTTTTTTTATGTCTGGAGCAGGTGACGGGAATCGAACCCGCATAATCAGCTTGGAAGGCTGATGTTCTACCACTGAACTACACCTGCGAATGGCGGATCAGACGGGAATCGAACCCGCGGTCTCCTCCGTGACAGGGAGGCATGTTAACCGCTACACCACTGATCCTTATCCGCTATGAAATAGCGAAATAAATGATAACATACTAAAAAATTTAGTCAATGAGTTCGAGGCTAAAAGAAACAACTTACGCTTTTTCGATGAAGCGTGTTAACGGACTCAGTGGTAAATAGCCGACGTTACGGGCTTTTTCTTGGCCTTCGCCGAAAACGATGAGGGTCGGAATCGAGTAAACGCCGTAGCGGCTCGAAATCTCGTCTAAAACGTCGACGTCGACTTTGGCAATTGGGGTGGCATCGCCATGCTCGGCCAAATACGATTCAAGCACCGGGCCTTGCATGCGGCAGGGACCGCACCAGGTGGCAAAGAAATCGACTAAGACTTTCTTTTGTTTGATAAATTCATCAAATTCTTCGACTGTTTCAATGTGTTTGACTTCCATGATTTTTTTCTCCTTTATGGGTTAGACAATCAGATAGCTGAGTAAATTCAGCAAGATGATGTGGAACGGATAATACGCGTACGTTCCGAAGCGGAACCACTTGGAATCATAGCCACGTTTTCCGTTATAGAAGAGCAGAATGATTCCGGTGAGGACCGACAAGCTTTGGAACGAGATGAAAACGGTGTCCCAAGAGGAATCAATCCTGAAAATAATATACCAAAGGATGTTCGCCGTGAGTAGCGATATGCTTGCGGCGACGTTTGCATTCGAACGGTATTGGCGGGTTAAGGCGTACCCCTCAAAATCAATGCCGTATTTTTCACATGCAGCTTTGCTGCTGGTTTGATTGATAAGGTAACCCAGGTAATAAAATAGACCCATCGTCAACCCGTACAATCCATACTGAGGAGAAGTGAAGGGAGAAACGGCCGAAAAGTTGAGTTTAAAATCCAAGAAAATATAAAGCGCCGGAATGATGGCCAGCAGCTTTAAATACTCTTTTTGGCGCAAGAACCAAACCATCAATGCGATGGCTAATAAATCGACGAAAATATTGCCGGTAATCATCGCTTCGCCGCTGATGAGTTGGCCTACCCACAAGGCAAGGCCGATAAATATACCGGAAATCGCCAAACGGGCAAAATATCGAACCGGGTGTTTGGTATGAATGACGCCCTCGACGACCATGAAGACAAACAAAGGAAAGGCCACACGCCCGATGATGCGAAGCATTAAATAAAGCATGGTATTGTCCAAACCAACATTATGCAAAACGATGGCCCCGATATGGTCGAGGGTCATGGTTGTCAAGGCAATGATTTTGAGCACAAACGACGAAAATGGATAGGATTTTTGTTTCATATTTTAGAAAATTTTGGTTAAGGCGCCCGATTGAATCAAGTACGTCGAAAGATAAGAAACCAAATTGTTGGTGACATGAGCGTACATTGAGGTCGAAAGATTCTCTTTATCGTAGACATAACAGAGGATAGCCCCTGCGGACATGTAGTAGGGGAGGTTTAGCAACTCATTGGTCCAATTCGTGGTTTGGAAATCAAAGTGGATTAATCCAAAAAGCAAGATCACGACGATATAAGCGGCGATTTTACTGTAGCGGCGGATGCCCGAGAATAAACCTAGACGGTAGGTTAACTCTTCACAAACGGGGCCGAGAATGACAAACGCCACAAAAGACATCAAAGGATAAGCTTTCATCATCGCGACGACCGCCGTTTCGTTGGCGTTATCCGTCGGAGCGATACCGAGCAATCGATACAGTAAACCAATCACGGTTCCGGCCATGATGATTCCCACGCCGTAAGAAATGCCTAAGACCAAAGGCCGCCATTTTTTGAATTGGCGAAGGAGCGGTTTGATGATCGGAAAAACGATGGCGAACAGCGCACCGAACAAAGCGACATAAGCAAAAAAGTTGATGAACATCGAGATTTGTAAAGAGTGCATCGCTAACTCGAGTTCGGCGGGGTCACTGTATTTCCAAGACAAAATCAACGTAATGAGCAGTGAAATAAGCGTGGCCAATATGTCTAAACCGAGCCATCCCGAGATAAACGCCAGAAGTTGGCGTCCTAAAGGAAGTTCTGCGGATTTATCTTTTCCGTTTGTTTTGCCAATCGTCGAAAAATCATTCTTTTCGTGGCAGGTGGGGCATTCAGGCAAGGTTTCGTCGTAATAAGCCTCGCATTTGGGACATTTTTTGGTTTTAATCATAAATTTCCTCTTCGTTCATTCATATTTGTTATCATAGCATAGCTACGGGAAAAAGTATTCTCTACTCACGCCCGCGTTTCCGTGTGTATAATGAAAATATCTAATGGAGATGGTATCACTATGAACTTTTCTTCACTCAATACCGCTTTCCTCTCATCCCTTCCAGTGACGCCCGATCAAGTCCAACTCTATTTCAACTTGGCCTTTTTCGCGATCGTCTTCTTCCTCGTCATCGGTTTTCTGATCGGTTTATGGCGAGGCATCTGGAATGCCAGTTTCCGTTTGATCTTTGTCGGGGGCTTGGTGATTGTCGCGTTCTTGTTCACACGCAACATCGCCGATGCTCTAAGCAACGTCGACATCAAAGCCTTCCTCGCGAACTTTGGGGTCAACAACATCGATAACATCAGTTTCCCGCTGAATGATACACACACAATTGTTATCGAAGTGACCAGCGCCCGCGAGATGGTCATCTCCTTTATCGGGCAAGCCTACGAAGCGTATGGTCTCGGGGCTGCCGATTCTGCCGCCGCCTCGGAACTGATCCTGGCACTGGCGCTTGTCTTTATCCGCTATGTCATTTTCATCGCTGAAGCGATCATCATCGTTTTCATCATTGATCCGTTAAGCGGTCTTCTTTACCACCTCATTTTCAAATGGTTCATTCCCAAACCCGTTCGTAAACACATGAAAAAACGCCTCATCGGCGGTTTCGAGAACATGGTCAAAGTGGGCTTAGTTACCACGATGATGATGATTCCGTTCACTTCCTTATTAAATACCATCAACCAAGCCGTCCGTGACAGCGATACCGTTCGTCTTGAAGGTAACAGCCAAAACTTCGACACAATGATGGAGTTCTTGGATGCTTATAACAATTCCGCATTCGCCCAAATCTTATTTAACTGGTCGGTGAACGAAGACGGCAAAACGCTCGACGTGGCGCTGATGGACTTTGCCACGCAAGAAACAGTGGATGATGCCACCTTGGCGTTATCGACCGAAATGTATACCGTCGCTCAAATCGGTACGACCTTACTTTCTTCGGGCATCATCGAGGATGCACAAACCGCGTTGACCACCCAAATCTTGACCAACGAAGACCTCGTTTCTTCTTTATTCTTAAGCTTGGCGAATTCTGCCCTTGTCGTGAAAGTCATTCCGATTGCGTTAGCGATTGTCACGAACATGGAAGAAGTCAAACAATATGTCGACCCCGACTTGCTGGATTTTGCCGACGTCGATTGGCGCGAAGAACTCTTGAATTTAAGCGCGATTACCAACCAAGTCGTCGCTTCCGGAGTCGTTACCTCGATTTTGAATGCGGGCGATGATCCCAACGCCGTTCCTGCTGCCGCCCTCCGTTCGTTGACTGCGGCGACCGCCCATGATGACGTCAAAGGGGCCTTAACCGCCATCGATAATTCCGAATTCTTATCGCAAGTCATCCCTGCGGTTCTTTATACGATGGTTCAAAGCGAATTGGCCAATCCGACTCCCGGGGCTATCGGCCTTTCGACCTTCCTTCCGACCGCTTGGGAAGATTACCAAGATTTCCATTTCGGAGAAGAACTGGGTCTGGTTTACGATACATTCTACAACTTAATGAACGTCACCCCCACCTTTACCGACATGGTCATTGATACGCTCTTCAATCAAACGCAACAAGAACCCAATCCCGCCATCCGGACCACCAAAAATGCGCAATCCAACTCGGATCCCTACGCTTATGGCGGTGGCGGCCTGACCCGTGATCCTTCCTATATTTTAGGCGTGTACACGAAAGACGATTTAATTGCCGCAATCCGCGACAATATCGAACCGATCATTGCCTTGATCGTCGGTGAAACCGATAACGATGGCGATCCCATCAACGTCGGCGCCGATGGCAAAACCGATTTAACCGTGGTCGGTGCCAAACCGTGCATTTTGGACTCGGATTTGCTGATGTCCGGCATGCGTGGCATCCTCGACATCGGATTAACTCAATTAGGCAGTATTGAAGCGCTCACTACGATGGGCTTTACCCTCGATGAAACCAAGAAAGACGAAGTCTTGGACGAACTCGATGGCGCGACATCGGGTGAAAAACGCGTCAACTTTAAACGCGAATACGGTTCCGTTTTAGGCATCGTCGGTGCCTTGATCGGTAACGATAAACTCGTTGAAGCTTTAGGTCTTACCTCATCCGAAAGTTCTTCTTCAGAGAGTTCCGCGGCCGCCCAAATCGATAATACCGAAATTCAACCGGGTACCAAAACCCCGTTACGTTCCTCGGTGGATTCGTCCAGCAGCAGCTCTTCCGAAAGCAATCCCGTTTTGGACCTTTTCCAAGATGAAGAAGTCCGTCAATACATCAAGGATGAAGTGTGCCCCCGACTGGATAACTCCCGTCTGATGGGCTTCCTCTTACCCGACCTTCTCGAAGCCGTTGTCGGAAGTACCGATTTCACGGAAATCCGCGACTTCATCGGCCTCGATGTGACGGATTTGAACTTTGAACTCGATTCGATCGGTACCGAAATGGGCGTGTTCATTGATTTGATGGGCTATGCCCTCAACGTCATGGACGCTGACATGAACGATGTCGAAACCTTCATCGGCGAACACGCCGGCGACATCACCGGGATTCTCGATTGCATCTATCAATCCAATATCTTTAACCCGAAAGATTCGCTGGGTAATTTTGAAAGCGAAAACTACTATACGATTCTTGAAACCATCTTCACCGGCAACGGCGACTTCGGCTTCGATCCCAACGACGTCTCCGCCGCCATCCGCAGTGTCGATGAAACTGCATGGGCAACCACCTACGACAGTGAAGGCAATGTGGTGCAATATGGTGAAAACTACTACATGATCCATACCATTTCCACCGTGTTTGACGAAGGTTTGTTTAACCTCATGGGCGAAACCGATGTTTTGGCCGCCCTCAACTCGCCCGAATACGATGGTGCCATTTCGGCCGTCTTCTCTTCCATCGAAGATTCGACCGTGATGTCCGGCTGCTTCGGAGGACTCTTGGATAACCTCTTCAGCGGCGATACCACGATTGTCGACCCGACCGGCCTCGGAACCAGCTTCCGTAACGTCACCGACTGGGCCGAAGAAGGCGCCAACCTGGAATTGATGCTTGATACCCTCAATACCTTTGGTAACGACCTCACCGGCATCGACTTCATGGACTTCTCTGCCGAAAACGTCGAAAGCCTGTTGACCGAACTCGCTCACAGCGGCATCTTTGATGACCCCGACGGCGATTACCTCTTAGGCGAATTCCTTTACCAGAAATTTATTGGCGCGGGCATGGGCGAATACTTGCTCGATAAAGATGAATTATCGACCGATCCGTCTCCTTATGATAACGTCCACAGCGACTTCCTCTCGGTCGGCCCGACCACCAGCGAAGCCGATAAATTGGCGTGGGAACAAGAAATCAGTGCCATCGCCAACGTTATCGGTGCCGTCAATGATCTGGAAACCGCGCTCGGCTCCAGCGATGGACTCGGTGCCTTGACCAACGGCAGTGCCAGTGCCGCCCAAATCGAAACCGTGGTCCTCGCGGTCAACGATTGCTCTGTGCTCCGCATGGCGATTTACAACGTCTTCGATGATATGTTGGGCGGAGGTTCCATGAATATGGGCAGTCTCAATCCTTCGGACGCCAATACCGCCATCCTCATCGATTGCACCAAAGAAGAACGCGCCACGGAAATCAGTTACACGCTCGATATTTATGATGCCGTCCAAACCTTGGCGCTTGACTCCGGATTCAGCGAAGCCAACCTCAACGCCGACACCATCGAAACGATGTTGACCAACCTGCATAATTCCAAACTCTTCAATACCATTAACGAAGATCATTCCCGCGTTGCCGGTGACTTGACCGTCTTTGAACAAACCATCAAGATGATCGAACAAACCGCGACCTTGGATGATTACGTTTATAAACAATACGCCGAAGGGTTACGCGACGGCTTACTCAGCGATGACCTTCTGCTCATCGGCAATAACCTCGCCGGAACAACCCTCGACGCCGATGGTTGGGTCGGACCTACGGGCGAAATTGCCAAACTCGGCGACTTGATGCAAGCCTTTAAGGATACCGCCTTGACCTTCACATCCTTTGGAAGCGATGGTGCCAACGCCGTCTCGACCCTGATGGATACCCCCGAAGGCATCGTCAAAGTCCAGAACTTGCTCTTGGCCGTCAACCATTCCGAACTGATGTATCCGGCCATCCCGAACTTATTTGACACGATGTTGACCGCTGCCGATGTCGGCATTACCGGCGTCGACTTATCCGCGGCCAATACCCACTATGTGGGTGACAGGGGCGATGGCGCTTATCCCGACAGCGAAATCACTTCGATTACCGACCTGTTCTCGCAAATGAAAGATTTGGCTTCCACGTCGTACAATGACTTGTCGGCGTTAACCACCGATACCCTCGATGATATCGAAATCCTGCTCAACGACCTTGCCGAATCGGAAATTTTCCATCAACAAGGTTCCAGCACCGGAAACGCCAACGATCCGACCGTCTTTGAACAATTGATGGTCAAGATCATGGACGACAGCGGTGTCAGCGCCCAAATCAACGACACCAACAACCCCAATCCGCTTTATTACGACGGCGGCGTCTATAAATTCGCGTCCGCGCATGAAAAAGCACTCTACCTTGTCGTTAACTACGATACGATCAACGATTCCGGCAATTTGTTTACCAACCAATGGACCGGTACCGGCGGTGAAATCGAAGCGTTCATCCGCATTGTCCGCGAAATCAAACGGGTGATGCCGAGCATGACCAGCGCGACCATCGATCCCTCCGCGATCAACCCGAGCAACGTTTCCGATATCCTTGCCGCTCTCAACTACTCGAACCTTGGTTCGGATGCCGTTCCGAAGGTCATTAAAGATACCTTCACCGATATCAACATCACCAGCTATACCGGTGGAAACGAAGAATATTATCTGACGCCGATGCAATATGCGGATACCGAACTCGATGACAAAGATTATTCGACGGTGATTCCGACGACCACATCGACCGGATTATTCCACATCCTACTCAATGCCTTCTGGGATGAAACCCTCGATCCCGATGCGTACATCGATATGGGTGGTTCATTCAGTTTAGCCGGCTATGTCTCCGGCGGCCACTCGACCTCCAACATCCTCCAATTCCTTGAAGGATCCAAGATTTTCGCTCCGACCGTTTCCGGAAAAACTTATAAGACGCGATCGCTGGTTTTCTATAACTGGCTCGATCAAATCGAAATGGAAAAGTATATCCGTACGTTAGCCAATGCCTCGTTAACTGTCGATGAACGCTGCGAAAAACTCGAAAACGTCTTCGGCGGTGACTTCGATTACGTCATGGAAAGCAGTTCCTTGGATGGCCTCGTGGTCAACTTGAACGACTTCACCGGTGCCGTCAACGCCGGTTCCTTGGAAGGCTTTGGCCCGCAAGCCTCCGCGATGATTTCCTCGACCTACACGGTGGATGGATCCAACGCCATCACGGACCGCGCTTACTTGTCGAGCGAACTCGTTGCCGGTTTCTACACCGACATTCTCGCTTCCGAATATGCGCTTGCCGGACGGACCGGCTTCGAAATTGACTTCTATGCAACCGACTTTGCCGAGTTGAATCCCAGAGAAGCCGTCGGTGTTAATGGAGCACTTGAAATTATTCCTGAAATCAATGCCATCGTCAGCGGCGGAACCACGCAAGCCGAAGTCGATGCGTTACGTGCCAGCTTCGTGGATATGGGCAGTTACGTGGCTTGCCATACACCCGGACCCGCTTGGAACGACGGCAACTCCAACATCGCACAACTGATTTACGCCTCGCGTGTCGTGACCAACGCCAACTTCGTCGCCGCCAAAGCGGTCTACGATTTCACCAACGCCCCGGACTTTATCGAAGATAATCCCTATATCAATGGATTCGTCTTTGAAACCGAAGGCGGAAAGATTTGCGACTACTACGAAACCTTAATCTAGTTGAGCCGACAATCCCTCGGGCGACCGAGGGATTTTTTTGTGCGCGTATGTTAAAATGATGATCGCTATGAAATACGGCATCGAAAAAGAAAATAAAGCCACGCTCATTCTTGAAAAATCCGAATTCATCGGACTTGTTTTTCCGCTTCAAACCCTAGATGACATTTCTCAGCATCTTTCTCATATCAAACAAAGCTATCCCGATGCCACGCATATTTGTTACGCTTACCGTTTTGAAGGAATCAGCCGTTCCACGGACGATGGCGAACCTTCGGGGACCGCAGGAAGACCTCTGTTGGAGTTACTCAATAAAAAAGAACTTGACCGCATCCTTTTGGTGGTTGTTCGTTACTTTGGCGGGAAAAAATTAGGCGCTGGCCGCCTGCTGAGAACATATGTGGACGCAGGAAACCGGGTTCTATCCGGATGCCGTGTGGGAGCCTATCAAACGTTTTCGGGATACCGCATTAGCCTAAATTATTCTTCCATTGATCCTATCAAACAATGGGCACGCGATTGGAGTGCCATCCTCGAGCAAATAGTCTATAATGAAACGGTTGAAATGACCGTTTACGGTCCTCTCGACGCCTGGCCACGGCTCGATGGCTTACTTCCTCATATCGAAAAAAAGGAAGTACTGACGCCTAAAGAAATCTTATGTTTTATGGAGGAAAATCATCATGTGTCCTGAACAAGAATGCAACCACGACTGCTCATCCTGCGGTGAGTCGTGTTCCGAACGAATCGAAAAAGCCAAACTCAACGCCAAGAGTTCGGTCAAAAAAATCATTGGTGTCATTTCCGGAAAAGGCGGGGTTGGAAAAAGCCTTGTCAGTTCCCTTTTAGCGGTGGGTCTCAATCAGACCGGTGCTCATGTCGCCTTACTGGATGCCGATGTCACCGGACCTTCCATTCCCAGAAGTTTCGGCATTACCAGCAAAGCTGAAAGCGATGGAACATTGATCCTTCCCGCCCAAAGTGACCATGGCATCGATATCATGTCCGCCGCCCTTTTACTGGAAAATGACGACGATCCCGTTGTCTGGCGTGGGCCCCTCATCGGAAACCTCGTCAAACAGTTCTATACCGATGTGCTTTGGAAAGAAGTCGACTTCATGGTCGTCGATATGCCCCCGGGAACCGGAGATGTTGCCTTAACAACGTTCCAATCGCTTCCGGTGGATGGCATTATCATCGTCACCACGCCGCAAGACCTCGTGAGTTCTATCGTCAAGAAAGCCATCCGTATGGCCGAGATGATGAATATCAAAGTCCTTGGTATCGTTGAAAATATGTCTTATGTCGCTTGCCCGCATTGTGATGAGAAGATTCCTCTATATGGAAAAGGCCGAACCGAAGAAATGGCAAAAACCTACAACCTTCCGATCCTCGCCAAAATTCCGCTTCGTGAGGATATTTCCCACGCCGTGGACAAAGGAATCGTCGAAAGTTTGCATGTTGACTACCTCGATGACGCCGTAAAGATGATAAAATCGTTATAACAGGAGATACACCTATGGAAGTTATTACCGAATATTCCGAACGTCGCGAGACGCTCATCCGCAAACTCAAAAACCAAAGCTTAACGCTCATCTATGCCGGCGTCCCCAAGATTGCGACCGCCGATGACGAATATCCTTTTGTCGTCAACCGCAACTTCTTTTATTTGACCGGAATCAGCCAAGCCAACAGCGTCCTTTTCATCGTCAAAGGTAACGAAGGCCCGAAAACGTATTTGTTTGTCGACGAATACGATGAACTTAAGGAAAAATGGACCGGCAAGCGCCTGACGCTTGATGAAGCACGGACCCTTTCCGGCGTCCAAGACATCATGCTGACCAAGAATTTGGGCACCAAGATTGATGAAGCCCTCCGTGAAAGCGGACAATTCGGCGCCATCAAGACGCTTTACCTCGATTTGGAAAAAGAACTCAAAATCTCGATGGGTTTCACGACCAAAGATTTATCCAACCAACTCGGCGCCCGTTATCCGCAACTCGAAATCCTCGATGTGTTTGATTTCATCATGCGCCAACGGATGATCAAATCGGCCGCTGAAGTCAATTCGATGAAAGCTGCGGTGGCAACTACCCATTTAGGCCTCAAAGCGATCATGAAAAACATTCGTGTCGGGATGTATGAATATCAACTCGAAGCGCTTTTCCGTTACACCATCCGCGATGCCGCCAATGCCGGCTTAGCGTTTGACACGATCATCGCTTCTGGCAAAAACGCGACCATCTTGCACTATCCGACCCCCAACGATAAAATCGCCGATGGGGCTTTAGTGCTTTGTGACTTAGGCGCTCGCTACGGACAATACAGTTCAGACATTACCCGGACCTATCCGGCTTCGGGCATTTTCAATCCGCTTCAACGTGCCATCTACGAAATCGTCCTCAAATGCAACAAGGACATCATTGCGTTTATCCGTCCGGGCCTCACCTTGTTGGATTTACAAAAACGTACGGTTGAACTTTTAACCCGTGAATGCCTCGATCACAACCTCATCAAGACCGCCGATGAAATCGCCAAGCATTATTATCACAACGTCTCGCACCATCTGGGTTTGAACACGCATGACGTTTGCGACCGTGAAGTGCCGCTGGCGCCGGGCATGGTCATTACGGTTGAACCGGGTCTTTATTTCAAAGAGTTTGGCATCGGTGTTCGGATTGAAGACGATGTCTTAGTCACTCCCACCGGATCGGATTGCTTAAGCAAAGACTTGATCAAAGAAATCGAAGACATTGAAAAAGCCATCAAACGTTAACGTCAACAAATCCCCCGACAAATTAACGGGGGATTTTCTTTTTCAAAAAATCAGTTCAAATCGGAGACGTGTTCATAATTGTTCGATGAATGAAACGTCCATGCGACAAATAATAGCGGAAATGCTGCGTTTGAGACACTTTTCTGACAAAGTTGAATCAAATCACATTGCTTCATCAAAAACCTTCCAAAAATTGGAAAAGGCCGGTTCTGCGTTTCTGACTTTTCTTTTTTAAGAAAGGATTCCTTTGCGTGCCATGGATTTTGGTTTTAGTATAAAGAAGCGAGGATACCCCAATGGAATATCAAGAACTGCTCAATCTTCTTTTGACGCAAAGAGATGAAAAGTACAGCGAGTTCAGTAAAAAAATCGTGAATACCAAGATGAAAATCATCGGAATCCGTTCGCCTGCACTCGTAAAAATCATCAAGCAATTCAAAAAGGACAACGTCGACCCTACCTCTTGGCCTTGGCATGACTATTTGGAAGTTGATTTTCTGATTGCCTCCATGATGCTGTCGCATCTACATAGTAACGAAGAAAAATATGCCTTCATCGGAGAATTTTTGAAAGGTGCGGACAATTGGGCGGTGGTTGATTCACTCAGCGGCAATTTCGAAGTTTCCGACTTTTCGTTGGGCCTCCAATGGATAAGAAAGTTTTCAATTTCAAAATTTCCGTTCGTCCGACGTTTCGCTTATGTCCACGCACTGAATAATTTTGTTAAAAAAGAATACACACCGAAGATCTTCAAAGTCATGAAACCCGACGAACATTATTATGTGCGAATGGGGCAAGCCTGGCTGTTAGCGGAATGTTTTCTAAAAGATCCGAAAGGCACGGAAGCCTTTTTACAGGAGAACCCGCTTGACGATTGGACGATCAATAAAGCCATTTCCAAAATCCACGATTCCTTCCGTGTCGATTCCGAGACAAAGGAATATCTTAAAAAATATCGACGTAGTCGAAAAAGTTAGTATAATGATTTTGTAGTGTAATCAGGGAGATATACATCATGGAAAAGTTCATCCTTTCGATTGACCAAGGAACGACCTCGACGCGCGCCATTCTTTTCGATTCCAAAGGCACCAATCGCTTTCAAGCCGTCAGCGAAATCAAGTGTTTGTATCCGCACCCGGGATGGGTCGAACAAGATCCGTTAGAAATCTGGGTCAGCGTCATCAATGTCATCAACGAGGTTTTGATTAAAGCCAACCTGACGATGAAAAACATCGATTCCATCGGCATCACCAACCAACGTGAAACTACTATCGTCTGGGAAAAAGAAACCGGTATGCCCATTTACAACGCGGTCGTTTGGCAAAGCCGTCAATCGCTTTCCATCTGCGATAAATATGAAAAACAAAAATCATTGATCCATCACAAAACGGGTCTTTTGTTGAATCCGTACTTTTCTGCATCCAAAATCCGTTTCATTCTGGATGCGACCCGTTCACAAAAACGGGCCGAGGCCGGAGAACTCCTTTTCGGGACCATCGACAGTTGGATTCTTTACAAGTTAACCAAAGGCGAAGTCCATGCGACCGATGTCAGTAACGCTTCCCGCACCATGCTTTTCAATATTTTTGAAATGAAATGGGATGACGAGTTGCTCTCTCTGTTCTCCATTCCGAAATCCATGCTTCCTTCCGTTAAACCCTCCTCGCACAAATTCGGCGAAGCCAAGTTTTTTAAGCCCGCAATCCCAATCTGTGGTGTGGCAGGCGACCAACAAGCCGCCTTATTTGGTCAAGCATGTTTTAAAACGGGCGAATCCAAAAACACCTACGGAACCGGATGCTTCATGCTCATGAACATCGGTTCGACCCCGATTCTTTCCAAAAAAGGATTGCTGACCACTGTCGCTTGGGAAATCGATGGCAAAGTCACGTATGCTTTGGAAGGTTCTGTTTTCGTTGGTGGTGCCGCCGTGCAATGGTTGCGCGATCAAATGAAACTCATTAAGGACGCTCCGGATAGCGAACGCAGTGCCAATGAGGTAAAAGATTCGGAAGGCGTCTATTTTGTTCCGGCGTTTGTCGGCTTAGGAACTCCCTACTGGGATAGCGATGCCCGCGGTGCCATCTTTGGATTAACTCGCGGAACGACCAAATACCATATCGTCCGTGCTACGCTCGAAGCAATCGCTTACCAAAGTAAAGACGTTATTGAAGTGATGAAAAAAGAAGCTCAAACTGACCTGGTCACTCTCAAAGTCGATGGAGGTGCCACGGCCAACCATTACTTGATGCAGTTCCAATCCGACATTTTAGAGTGTTCCCTGAAACTCCCGTTATGCCTTGAAACCACGGCATTAGGAGCCGCTTATTTATCCGGGTTGACTACGGGTTTTTGGAAAAATTGTGAAGAGATTCAAAAAATCCATTCTTATCAAGCCATCTATGAACCCTCCATGGATCGTCTGGAGATTAACCGCCGTTACAAAGGTTGGAAGAAGGCCGTTGCCTCAACTCGGACCTTCCGATAAAACTGGATGAAAAAAAAGATGGTTAGTAACCATCTTTTAATTTTAACTTAATTGACCTAAAATATTCTTGTGAGGTTTTTGCGATGGAAATCGATGAATTGCTTCAAGCGGATATTCTTCTTGCGCCGCGCCCATGGCACGAGTTTTTTCTTTTACGCCGGAACGAAAACCCATTTCTAAACTTCAAACTTTTGACCAAAGAAGATTTGATAAACGGGTTCTTTTTTGAATCTTCCGATGAAGCCGTTCTTCATTTAATGACGCATCGCGAGATTTCTTATGAACTTGCCAAAACTTATTTGGAAAACCTATATTTCTTACCTCAAAATTCTTCAAATGATCACCAAATTCGGAACCTCCAAGAGATAAAAAATGAGTTGGATGTCAACGGGCTTTTAAAGCGCGATGATTTGTTTCTTCCGCTTTTAAAAAACAAGAAAATCGCCGTGTTTGGCTATGACGAGGACGATCAAGAACTGTCCGGTATTCTTAGAAAAGTATCCTCGAACTTTTCTTTTGCCCACATTCGATCTTCGGAAACGAAGCTGGATTTAGTGGCTCATCAATTCGAAACCGTCGAAGATGAACTGCAGTGGGTTTTTAACCAAATTTCGCTTTTGATTTCATCGGGGGTTGCGGTGGACGATATTTCCATCTATGATCCCCCGTCGGAATACACCTTTTTACTTAAAAAATTGAGTACCTTCTACGGTGTTCCGGTCAATTTGCCGGCAAACCTTACCTTGGCTTCATCAAAACCGGGAATTGATTTTTTAGGAGCGATTTTGCAGGGAACTTCGCCCGAGGATGCTTTAAAGGCATTTCCGAAAGACAAACTCGACCCTGTTGAAAGGCAATTGGTGGAGCTCATTTCGAAGCTCCTCCCGTTAACCCTTCCCTCGAATAGGCTTCATGATTTTTTCTTGAATAAACTTCGGGAAACACCTTTGGCCGAAGCTCAATTCGACCACGCCGTCAGCATCATAAGAGGGAACTATTTCCCAGAAAAGCGACATATCTTCCTTCTTGGATTCAACGAAGGAAACTTTCCAAAAGTCCATAAAAACGTCGATTTCTTGGACGACTCAAAAAAACGAGAGCTTGGTCGCATCGACTCGGAATATGAAAATATCCGTGAAGAAAGAACTATGCACAATCTTTTGGATGGAACCCATAACGTCACTGTAAGTTTCAAAAACCAATCGTTAACCGACACGTTTCGACCCTCCCCTTTGATTTCAAGGTTAAAAATGACGATAGAGGCCAACCCGATTTCAACCATCGAATACGGAAAAGATTGGGCCAAAATCCGCTTGGCCGAATATTTGGATGGCGAACGGAAATATCAAAAGAGGCACCCGCTTCAAGCCTCCTTGTCCCAACAAATTGAAATCCCGTTCCGCCGATATAATCATCGGTTTTCGGGCGTCAATGCTGTCCTAGGCGACTCCGTTGGCCGCTATTCGTATACGAGCATCAGCGAGTTCTTTGAATGCCAGTTCAAATATTACCTAAGTCGTATTTTGAATATCGATCCCTTTGAAGACACGTTCTATACCAAATTTGGGAAACTGGCCCACGCTGTTTTGGAACGCAAGTATTCCGATTCTTTTGATTTTGATCGTGTTTTTGAAGAAGAACTCTCATTCCAAGATTTCACACCCAAAGAAAAGATTTTCTTAACGCGTTTAAAAACCGAAATATTCAATGTCATCCAATTTAACCAAGAACACGAAAATGCGATGGTTGATCCCGAAATTCTTACCGAGAAAAAGGTCGAGGTTCTTCTTGAACCCAAAATAAACCTAGTCGGTGTGATCGATAAAATCGTTTTAACCGGAAAAACAACGCGATTGCTCAGTCTTATTGATTATAAAACCGGAACCGTTGATTTCAACCCGAATCACATCCGCTTTGGGTACTCCTTACAGCTCCCGATTTATGCCTTGCTTGCTTCCCGTGACTCCTACCTTGCAAACCATGAAGTCATCGGACTATACATCCAAACCATTATTACGAAAAAGCTGATTCGTCCGTCGGGAAAAGACGCTCAAAAGTTCTACTCGGATCAATTCCGTCTGAGTGGTCTTTTTACCGATGATTTTGAAAAACTGCAAACCTTTGATGCGACATTCCGCGACTCCCAATTTATCAAGTCGCTCAAAGTCACTTTGGGCGGGAATCTTGCTGTGTTTTCACAAAAGAGAGCCTTCTCCAAACAAGTGCTAGACCGCTACATAGAAACCACGATTCAAAAAATCAAAGAAGCGGATTCGGCAATAAAAAACAACGATTTCCGGATTAATCCAAAATCCCTCGATAACGGTGAATTGCCTTGCCGATATTGCACCTACCGGGATATTTGTTTCCGCGATGAAGGGGATATAGTCTATATCAGCACAAAGGAGAATAACGATGGCGAAATGGACGCTTGAACAACAAAAAGCCATCGACGTCCGGGGCCATAATGTCATTGTCAGCGCAGGCGCAGGCAGTGGCAAAACGGCGGTTTTGACCGAACGTGTTTTCCGCATACTCCAAGAAGGAACCTCCCTTGATGAGATTCTTGTTTTAACGTTCACGAACGCAGCGGCTTCCGAGATGCGGCAACGGACGCGTGGAAAACTCCTTGGGGACCCCCGACTCGAAAAGTTGGCTTCCAAAATTGATGCCAGTGACATCTGCACATTCGATGCCTACGCTTTGTCCTTGGTCAAAAAATATCATTATGTCCTAGGGGTAAGCGCGAATGTCAGTATCATTGACGAGAACATCATCAAAATCAAAAAGCGCAAATTGTTGAACCGGATCTTTGATGAACTCTACGAAAAGCGATATGAACCATTTTTGAACTTCATTGGCAAGTATGCGCTTCGTTCGGATGATGACCTTCAAGATTTTGTCCTTCGGGCGGACGAAATGATCAACCTGAAAATTGATAAACAAGCCTATTTGAAGGATTATCTTTCCACCTATTTTTCAGTGCCCAAAATTGAAAGGGATTTAGAAGATTTTAGGGAATACATCCGCAACATTGCAAAAGCCACGAAAACGGGTGCTTTGAAATACGAAAATCCCAAGATGACTGAAAATGTTTTTAAAGCCCTTGATCCGATTCTTGCGGCGCCGGATTACGATTCGTTCAACGAGGCTTTATCGACTTTCAAATTCCCCCCTCGAAATAAGCTATCGGAGGAAGATTCATTGCTTCACGAATCGCTGAGTTCAGCGTGCGACAAATTTGCAAGTTATGCTGCCATCGGAAAGAAAGCTGATGTCATTTCAAGATATGAAGCCACGAAGGAAACCGTGGCGGTTTTGCTAGACATAATTGAAAAACTAAACGAAAGACTCGATCACTTCAAAAAGACCTATGAAGTTTATACATTCTCCGACATTGCCAAGATGGCTTTGGCTTTAGTCAAGACCACCGATGTCGGGAAAACGTTGAGAAAGAAATTGAAGTTCATCATGATCGATGAATATCAAGATACCTCCGATATCCAGGAGGAATTCGTCTCCGCTATAAGCAACGATAACGTCTATATGGTGGGCGACATTAAACAATCCATATATCGCTTCCGGAATGCCAACAGCGACATTTTCGCCCACAAATATATGCAATACAAGAAAGGCATTGGCGGGGAGGCCATCGATTTAAACAAGAACTTCCGTAGCCGAGCCGAAGTGATTGAAGATATCAACACCATGTTTTCGGACATTATGACGCCACACTTT
>CAZKHP010000010.1:0-16849 GCA_964552695.1 uncultured Staphylococcaceae bacterium
GGCCCATTTTATAAATCGCATTGTCTCCACGTTCGGGGGCGCTGCCGTGACAACTAATACCATGAGTCGTAACCTTAATCTCCATGCGTCCGCGGTGTCCGCGGTAAATACGACAGGAGGTCGGTTCGGTAATAACAACGAATTCGGGGCGGATCTTATCTTCTTCGATGATGTATTGCCAAGGGAGTCCGTCGCAGTCTTCTTCTTGGACGGTTCCGGTGATCAACAACGTATATTCATCTTCAAGGTGTAAATCCTTGATGATTTTTCCGGCGTAGACCATGGAGGCCATACCGCCTTCTTGGTCACTGGCGCCGCGGCCACCGAGGTGTATGTCATCTTCATATCCCGCATAGGGATCAAACTTCCAGTTTTTGATGTCGCCGATGCCGACCGTGTCGATATGGGCATCCATCGCGATGAGATGACGACCGTGACCGATATAGCCAAGGACGTTTCCCATCTTGTCGATTTTGACTTGATCAAAACCGACTTTTTCCATTTCTTGTTTAATCCGTAGAATGACTTTCTTTTCATCGCAGGATTCGCTCGGAATGCGAATCATATCACGAAGGAAAGCAGCCATCTCTTTTTCATACGACTGGGCTTTTGCAAGGATTTCCGCAAAATTCAGTGAACTCATAGAGCTTTGCCTCTCTTTTCCAGAATCTTCTTGTCATAGTCTTTGATTTTCTCGTATTCATGTTCCCAGAAGTCCATATGGCGCATGCTGTTGAGGTAGTCCATCGAGTAGCCGAATTTCAACCAGTCTTTTTCCTTTTGATGGAATAGACGTTGTTTGACTTCGTTCACACGGGCGTCTTCGATATCTTCGGTGTCGGCTTTGAGGAAGATGTCTTTATACCAGCGGTCAAGAACGAAATCTTCAATTTCGAGTACCCGACGTTCAAGGTCTTGCATGACCGAGTCATAACGATCAAACCCATCGGTGGCGATGGTCACGACGTTATCATCGGGTCCTAAGCGGAGGTACTTGGCCATTTTGATGGCGCCCAAAATATTGCAGATTCCCGAGACTCCGAAATAGTCTTGCATTTGATGAGCAACCTTGGGATCGACGCCATGTTGAATCAAGATTTGCGGAGCAGCGTGAATAATCTTCAAGCCACGGACGGTGTCTTCATCTTTGATTTGGGCGATGAAGTCGGTGGTCAAAACGTTATGAATCAAGGTAATCATCTTATCGCCAATGCCTTCAATACGGTGTTGACCGCGTCCGCCATTGGTTAAGGTCGAACATTCATAAGGTTCCAAAGCCACAATCTTAGCTTCCGGGAACGCCTTCTTGATTTGATCGCCTGCGGCAATCGTTCCGGCGCTTCCGACGGCGGAAGTGAAAGCGGCGATACGTCCGTTGCCGATGCCTTTGACGGCTTCGATGGCGCTATTGCCGGTGACGTGACGGTGGAAACGGTAGTTCGGCATCAATTCGAATTGAGCCAAAGCCCGGTTCGCGGGATTTTTCTTAAGTTCGAACGTTCTTTCAAGCGTTAAGATGACGTCGGATTCGGTTCCGGGAGTCAAATCGAGTTTGGCGCCATATTTCCGAATACGGTCATAGCGTTCTTTACTCATGTTATCCGGCATGATGACGATTGAGTCGTATTTCATGAGGTTGCAAATGTAAGAAACACCAATACCGAAGTTTCCGGTAGAGGGGCCAAGAATCGTGTGTTTGCCGGGAATGATTTCCCCATCCACACAACCTTCGATAAGGGTTGAATAGGCCGGACCCACTTTATGCGATCCGGAAGGGAAGAATTTGCCGAGCATGACGACGATGTTGGCTTCAACACCGGTCAATTCTTTGGGCAAAACGATTTTGCGGACTTCGTTATGTTCGTCTTTCCATGTGATGTTAAACAGATTGATCGGATCAAGTTCATCGTGTTTGGCCGCGTCGAGCGCTTTGGCACGAATTTTGGCGTCCACATGATCGGGGTGGAGCATTTCGTCGTAGGTCGGACCGAATGGTACTTTTGTCATATTATTTGACTCCTTTTTCTTTTAAATACCGATTCAAAATTTCAATGTCTGGTTTGAGGATGACGGGCGGGGCGATTGCTTTCTGTGCATTGACAGGATCTTTCAATCCGTTTCCCGTCATGATCATCGTGACCGTTTCATTGGGCTTTATAATTCCCTGAGCAATGGCTTTTTCGATTCCGGCTAAGGCGGTTACTCCCGCCGGTTCACCGAAAATTCCTTCCATTCGCCCAAGTTTTGCCATACTTTTTAGAATCTCTTCATCACTTACAGCGATCCAGACACCGTTACTTTTTGCAATCGCATTTTGAGCTTTCAAGGGGTTTCTGGGAATTCCCACCGAGATACTGTCGGCAATCGTGTTTTCGTCTGCCTCTTCTAAGGGCTTCTTGTTTTTATAGGCCGTCACGAAGGGACAACACCCTTCACTTTGGACGCCCAGAAGTCTCGGAATCTTGGGGATTAATCCAAGTTGTAAGAGATCGTAGAACCCTTTATAAACGCCGGCAATCGAGCATCCGTCACCCACGGAGATGGAAACCCAATCGGTCGGTGCAAAATTCAGTTGTTCCGCAATTTCAAGAGCCACTGTTTTCTTGCCTTCAACCAGGTGCGGGTTAATCGCGGCATTACGGTTATACCATCCATGTTGAGCAATCGCGTCGCGAGACAGGTTGTAAGTATCTTTGTAATCGCCATCCACGCAGATGAGGGTCGAGCCATAGATTGATAGTTGAGTCAACTTGCCAATCGGCGCTCTTTTGGGAACGAATATCACGGCCCCCAATCCCATATGGGCAGCTTGACAAGCAAGGCTGGAAGCGGCATTCCCGGTGGAACTGCACGAGACGATGTTTTTACCTATTTCAATAGCTTTTAATACGGCTACACCGCTTGCACGATCTTTGGTCGATCCGCTTGGATTCAAGCCTTCATCTTTGATGTAGAGTTCTTTGATACCGAGTTGTTTTCTTAATCGATAGGACCGATAAAGCGGGGTCCATCCGACACGAAGCATTTCGGAAAGATGATCTGTGGGAATCGTCATCAGTGGCGCATACCGCCACATCGAATAATCCGAGTTGTTCCGGAAATATTCGCGGTTGACGACTTTTTTCATGGCTTCGTAATCATACTCGATTTCGAGAATGCCTTTTTCGCCACACGAAGGACAGGTCAGAAGGTGATTGTCGGGGGCGAAACTTTGATGACAGAGTGTGCATCGAAAGTCTTTGACAAAGCTCATAAGCTACTCCTCCAATCCGAGAATGAAATCGCGGGCGAGGTTGCTGGCAACTTGTCGGCGATAATCTTTATTTGAACGTTGATCGTCTATCGGGGAGAATAACGTATCAAAATGTCTAAGAATGTTGGTCAATTCGGCTTTGATTTCGGAAACATGTCGGTTTTGCAACGTTTTTTCAAGTTTGCGGCTGCGAATGACCGTAGGAGCAATCGCTCCGAACGCCATACGCAGGTCTTGCACTTTGTGGTCTTCAATGCGAACGGCTCCAACAAAGGAAACCTTTGAAATGGCATCCGCTTTCCGCCCTCCGACTTTGACCCATTTTTCTTGGGTAAATGTGTCTTTGGGAATACGAATTTCTTTGATTAATTCATCGGGTTTCAAAATGGTTTTGCGAACGCCGACAATGAAGTCTTCAATAGGAATTGTACGCTCCTCGTGCGCGCTTGCAAGCACCAGGCGGGCGTCGAGAGCATAGAGAACCGCAACACCATCTCCTGCGGGTGAAGCGTTGGCGATATTTCCCGCTAAAGTGGCTGTGTGACGGATTCCCGGAGAAGCCATTTCGCCAATGACTTTTTTGAGTAAAGAGGGCGTCATTTTGCTTTCTAAAATGGTTTCTAGAGGCGTCACTGCACCAATGCAAATTTCCTTAGAAACGACTTTGATGTAATTGAGCTCTTTGAGGTTCGCCAAATAAAGAACATTTTTATCAAAGCGCGGCGGAGTTCCGGCGGTATTGCGTTTTTGAATCATCAAATCGGTTCCGCCACCCATCAAAATCGTGTTGCCTTCTTTTAAGAAGTTCAGAGCTTCCCGAAGGTTATTGGGAATGATGTGCTTTACCATAAGCCATCTCCTTTTTCGACCGCCCTTTGAATGGCTTTGACGATCATGTTATAACCCGTACACCGGCAAAGGTTTCCGGATAGACCAATACGGATTTGTTCATCGGTGGGATGAGGATTTTTCCGAAGTAGACTTTCGGCCGCCATAATCATGCCCGGCGTACAAGCCCCGCATTGGGATCCGCCTTCATAGTGAAAGGCTTCGGAAAGGACTTCGTAACGTTTGGTTTTTGAAAATCCTTCGATGGTCGTGATTTCATGACCTTGAACGTTGGCTAAAGGCGTGCAGCAACTGTTGATGATGTGTCCATCAAGAAGGACGGAACAAGCGCCACATTCTCCTTCGCCGCAACCTTCTTTGGGTCCTGTCAAATGAAAGTGTTCGCGGATGACATCCAAAAGACGCATGCTCGGATTTCCCTCCACTTCAACAGTTTGATGATTTAGAACAAAGTTAATTTTACTCATGGTTTAATAACTCCATAATCGATTCCGGGGTGGCTGGAATTTTGTTGATTTTGCGTTTGATGGCTTGTTCGATGGCTAACGCCACGGCAGGAGCCCCGCCGACCAGCGTTAATTCGCCCACGCCTTTAGCACCAAACGGCCCGTATTCAAACGGATTCTCATAAAGAACCGTTTCCATCGGAGGGACATCCACTGAGGTCGGGATAATGTAATCGGTCAGATTTTTCTGTTTGATTTTGCCGTTCTCATGACGCATGACTTCGAGGTAGCCATAGGCTAATCCTTGAGTAATGCCGCCATCGGCTTGTCCGACGACGATGCGTTCATCGATGGCTTTTCCGACGTCATAAACGCTCCAAACGCCTTTCAAGGAAACTTGATAGGTGATGGGAGAAACTTCGACCTCAACGATGTTGACGCCCCATGAGAATGCCGGATAGGCATCGCCGTGAAGATGGTCTTCATCCCATTCGATATAATCCGGTTGTTGGTAACGCTCGATGACTTCCGCCGGTTTTCCGCTGACCCATTGCTTTTTAAGCGATTGAGAAGCGCGTGCTAAAAGCCCGCCGACAATCATGATGGTCCGCGAAGCAACGGTCGGACCCGAATCCGGTACAAAGTCGGTATCAGGATAATCAAACGTAACTTTTTCATTGGGAAGATTGAGCGTTTTGGCCACGATGCGTTTGAGTGTGGTTTTGCAACCTTGGCCCATATCGGCCGAGGCAACATAAACAAACACTTGGTCGCTTTCATCTTTGACCAATTTGACTCTGGCCTTAATGTGCGTGGCTTCACCGCTCCCGGTAAACCCACAACCATGGAAGAACCAACTCATACCGATACCTTTGAAGGAATTCGGTGCCGAGTATTGTTCGACTTTCCGTTTATAATCCGAAATAGCCATCGCTTTTTCGATCATTTCAGGCATGATAATCGGATCACGGTAAGTGCCGCAAGTCGAGGTTAAATCGCCTTGTTTGGCTAAGTGTTTGAGCCGGAATTCAAGCGGGTCCACTTTCAATTCTTTGGCAATGTGATGAATGAACATTTCGACCGCAAAAATCATTTGCGGTGCGCCGAACCCGCGGAATGCTCCGGTAGGAACGGTATTGGTTGTATAGACATCCCCGCTTACGTCCAAGTTAGGAACGGTATACGAAGCCGTCACGGCAATCATGGCGCGCGCCAAAACAACGCCGCTGAGTCCGTTATAAGCGCCATTATCCAAACTGACGTGGGCTTGAATGCCCTGGATGCGGTTGTTTTTATCAAGCACCGCTTTCATCACGATTTTGGATGGGTGGCGTTTGGTCGTCGTCAAAATATCTTCTTCCCTCTCAAAAATCATTTTGATCGGTTTTTGGATTTTGGCCACTGCGGTAGCCAATTGGCAACCGATGGTCGAAGGGAATTCTTCTTTTCCGCCGAACGCGCCACCGACAGCCGGTTGAATAACACGGACTTGATCTTCGCCATAGCCCAAAGAGTTCATCACGGCGTTTTTAATATAAAAGGGGCATTGCATCGAGCCGATGAGCGTGATTTTTTGAGGCCCTTCGGGGTAAGCAAGCATCCCTTGAGGTTCGATGTAGGCTTGTTCTTGATATCCGGTTTCATAGGTTTCTTCGATGATCCGCGCAGCGTTTTTGAGGGCGCCGGCGAAATCGCCTTTGACATAGCTTTTATGAATCGCACTGTGAACGAATTCGAAAACCGGAGTTTCGAGTTCATATTCGACTTTGATTTTCGAAAGAATCTCGTCAATGACGATTTTATCGGGACCGACTACCAATAAGATGGGCTCTCCGATATAGTTCACTTGGTCGACGGCAAAGACAGGCCAATCTTTAAACACCATCTTCACATAGTTTTCTTTGAGAATGTCGTGATGGTCCACCACATAATAACCTTCGGGAAGGTCGGGAAGGTTGACCTTTTTGATTTTGGCTTTAGCCACGCTGGAACGAAGCGTTTTGGCGTAAAGCAGACCATCCATCTGGATGTCGCTGACGTATAAGGCTTTCCCGGAGCATTTATCTTCGTGGTCTACCTTGGGCGTCGAAGTTTTGAAATCGATCACGCGGGACCTCCTATTTGATGACAATGGCTTTGGTCGGGCATTTGGTTGCGCAAAGGCCACATTGGAAACATTTTTCGGGATTGAACGTAATGACATCTTTCATATCGATGGCGAAATAGGGGCAAACACGGACGCAAAGCATGCAGCGCGTGCATTTGTCGACGATGAGTGTCGGTAAACTGGATTCGTATTTCACCGTGTTTTTTAAACCGGTTTTGATGACTTCTTCAATCGAGGAGAAACCGTATTTTTCTAAGGCTTTGGGAAGGTCTTCGATAATCTTGGCATAGAGTTGTTTGCCTTTGAGCAAAGCCGCGGACAACATTTGCACGGCACTGGCTCCGGCTAAAAGGAACTCGAGGACGTCGTCTGCCGTAGCAATGCCACCGACGCCGATGACCGTCAAAGAAGGTTCGGCTTGTTTAATTTGATAGACGGTGGCAAGCGCTAAGTTTTTAATGACCGGTCCGCTGGTCCAAACAAAGCCTTTGTCATTGCCGTATTGAATCGACCGGGACATCATGTCGATTTTCATCGTTGGTCCCAGCGAGTTGACGGCCACGACACCATTGGCGCCGCTGTCTTTAATGGCTTTCGCAAATCCCGACGGGTTCGGAATATGCGGTGAAATCTTCATATAAATGGGCTTTTTGGTTAACGAACGGATGGTACGGACGGTTTCGGAAATCACCGATAAATCGGTCCCGACATAGTGGGTCGAGACTTCGAAGGCGTCTGCAAAACGGTCGAGTAGCGGAATCAGAACCTTCATGTCTTCTTTGGTATAACCGACGCTGACGATCACCGGCCGACCGTCATTTTTAGAGACGAATTCCGGTAAGAACTCATAAATCCATTTTTCCTTGGGGTATTCGCTCCAAAGTTCACTGTTCATAATGAATTCACGGTCGCCGTAAATGCAAGGCTTGGGAATGTGGGCATCTTTGGTCGAAATGGTTTTGGTGACGATGGCGCCACAACCGGCTTCTTTCAAAAACAAAAGTTTTTCGGCGTCCCCAACGAGGGGGCCTGCCGCCGGCATCAAAGGATTATTCAGATGGAGTCCGTCGAACGATGTTTTTAAATTCATTTTTGATCCTCTTTTTTAATATCTTCCCAAAGCGCTTTGGCGATTTGAGGAGCTTTTTTTAGCTTGGTAGATAATGAGCGGTTGACCAGTTCATAGTCGGCAACGACTTTTTTACCGGCCACAAAGACTTCTTTAGGTTTCAAGGCATGGGCCATTCCGAAGAAGAAATGACCGAAGGCATTGGTTTCATCGACCGGGGTCGGCGGATCGTAAGGAATCATCATGACGTCCGCCTCATAACCGGGAAGAATCCTGCCCAGGCGAACGCCCAGCAGTTCACCGGCGTAGTCATAGGTGTCGCGAATCATTTCCAAAAGGTCCGAAAGCGTGAATTGGGTTGGGCTGGCGGTTTTCAAATGGGCGGTATAGTAGGTCGTTAAATAATCTCCGGCCATACCGCTGGAAAGACCATCGTTACCTAACAAAACTTTGATTCCGTGGGATTTGAACGCTAGGATATTCGGTAAGCCGACAGCGTTATTCATATTTGACGCGGTGTTAACTGCAATCCGGCATTTTCTTTGGGCAATCAATTTCATTTCCGAGTCATCCATCGAAATCGCATGAACCAAAAGACTTTTGGGTTGCAGCAACCCGTGGCGGTCAAGGCGTTGCACGATCCGTTCGTGATATTGCGCAAGGCAGTCGATTTCATCCATCTCGCTTTCGGCCACATGGATATGAATCGGGTGCTTGCCTAAGGCAAGACCGACTTTATCAAGCGTTTGTTCCGATAAACTCATGGACGCATGAAGACCGAATAATCCGGCGGTAAACGGCGTGTGATAGGTTTCAATGAACTGTTTATTTTCGGCAATAGCTTCATCCACAGGAAAGCGGTCACTGACTTCAAAGGCAAAAATACCGCGTAAACCCGCGTCATCGCAAACGGATTTTTTGAGTGCTTCGAGCGACCCCGTGATTTGTTTTCCGGAGGCGTGGTGATCGATGATGGTCGTCACCCCGTTTTTCATGAATTCGGAGGCTGCGACAAGCCCGCTGAAATAGGTTGTTTCGTTATCGATATGGCGGTCCAATTTCCACCACAATTGATCCAAGATTTGTTGAAAGTTTTTAGGGTTGAAAGGAACAGAAAGTCCGCGGGCAAAGGTGGAATAGATATGAGCATGGCCACACACCAGGGTCGGCATGACCCATTGTCCCTTGGCGTCGATTTTTTCTTCTCCATGATCCACGTAATCGCTCATTTTACCCACATTCAAAATTTGGTTTTCAAAAACGATAAAACCATCATCGATAAAATGATTGAAATCAAAGATTCGGGCATGAATGATGACTTTTTTCATTGGATGTCCCCTTCCGGAATCCATTGGCCTTGATGGGCCATGGCTTTTCCGTCACGAACGATGAAGTTTCCGCGGCTCATGGTGGCAACCACATTCCCCGCCAAAACAAGACCTTCGTAGACGCTATGGTCGGCACGGCCGTGACCCTTTTGAGCAAGGGCTTTGGCATCGGGTTTGAATAAGAACAAATCCGCATCGTAGCCTTCCATCAATTTTCCTTTTTTCTCTAGTGACATTATCGAAGCGACATGGGCTCCCATTTTGTCAATCGCGCGATCACCAATCAAGCGTCGCATAAGGCCAAAGGAGTATTCGACTCCCCCAATGCCTAAAGGCATTTGTTTCAGGAGCGGTTTGTTTTTATCCGCACGGTTAAACGCGCAGTGATCCGTTCCGATGGTATCGATGTGTGCACAGTGGGCAAAAAGCAACTTTTGTTCTTCCAAGGTCCGTAACGGAGGAGCGAATGTAAACAAATTTCCATCCTCGCGATTCCAAACCTCGTTGGTGAACGCAAAATAGTGCGGGCAACTTTCGACGAAGAACCGTTTGTTGAGGATATCCGGATATTGTTTGATCAAAGCATCGAGGGTATGACCGCTGCTGAGGTGAACCATATAGAAATGGCCCCCATAGGTCCGAACATATCCCGCTAATTTTAAAGCTTCGGTGGTCTCGCTGTCCGAGGGACGGCTATCCAAAAGGTTTTTGTAGGTAAAGGTATTGTTGAGGGTAATCATCGAATCGTTTTCAATGTGGGCGGTAATGAGAAAATGATACTTTTCCGAAAGTTTCAGGAGCTCAATGATGTCTTTGTCGTAGGTCCTTCTTCCGGAGTCGGAATAGGTCGTAAAAAGTTTGAGGGTATTCATCCCGAGGCGTTTCATCGTCTTGACGAACTCTTCGAGATTGCCGGTGGGATTTTTGATGCACGCATGGAGGTGATAATCAATGGGACATTTTTTGGCTAATGCCATCCGCCGGTTGAAGGCTTCTTCCAGTTCCTTGGCGTTACTCGCGGGGTCTAAAAAGTCGATGATCGAAGTGACTCCGCCATAGGCGGCGGCCATCCCTCCATAGTAAAAATCATCGACGGACTTAATCCATCCTAAATCCAACTCGAAATGGACGTGGGGATCGATGAGGCCCGGTAAGACTTCAAGCCCTTTGGCATCCACCGTTTCCAAGGCAGGTAAAAACTCATCGCTGATCAACGCGATTTTCCCGTGTTGAACATAGAGGTTTTGATGAACCCATGTTCCGTCACGATAGAGTCTTCCGTTTACGATGGCATAATCGTACATATCCGCTCCTATTTTGAACTCCACAGGATGAGATAATCCTTGAGCCCATAATGCGCGATGACTTGGGTGACGAGTTCTTTACGAACCGCCACCAAGAGATCACACTTCGAGGACAACAGTTTTCGAAAAATCGAATCAAATCCTTGACCGGAAAGTTCCCATTCCCCGATTTCGTCGAGATAGATGGGAGACACTCCTTGTTCCATCATCGCTGCGTAGTCTTTTTCCATCATGACCAACGTTTCAAGGTTGGCGTGGAAAGGACCGATACGCGCTTTTTTGGGAAAAGACGGCGAAGCGACATCATCACGGAGTAGCCATGGCCATGTTTCGTGAGTGGATAAACGTCGTGCAAGGTACCCTTGAACCCGGCCGTTTTGGTAAAACTTTTCCGAGAGGAATCCATCGCCCCGGCCGTGCTCGGCAAAGTGCTTGGCGAGCCTCGTGGTCTTTCCCGAATCAATGGGTCCCGAAACGATGGTAATCATGAAACTTCCTTGAAACTAAAACACAATGGGCAAGACCATGAAGGCAATGGCCGCGGCCAATGTCGAGAATGAAATCGCCCAGTGAGGCTTGAACGTCCAATGAACTTTCTTAGAAGCAAAACGGTAGGCTAAGAACAAACCGCTCAGGAAGACAATTTCCAAAACCGCATTTACGAAAATGAATGACAAAATCGTCGAAACGCTGGTGAGTTGGGTTGAGAAGAAACCGGTGATGCTGTAGTTGATGGCAACATTCGCGATGAACAAGGCTCTCCACAAGAAGCTGCTGGCGGCAATCGCACCGACTTGGACAGCCCAGTGTTTTTTCTCAAAAAGCGCCACGGCCGCGGTCACGAGCAATGATTGTAAAATCATTGAAATCATCGGGTTGTACGTATAGATGGCAGGTTTCCCCGGCATGAATAAGTTGATGGCTTTAATCGCCGCGGCTAAGAAAGCAACGGCAATCATCGAACCGCGGGAGTTCGTGTTGCGATAAGCCCAGAACATCAGTGTGGCTCCGATAGGGAACATGATGCATCCGGCAAGTAACGACGGTAAAAAGTGGAGCGCGTAGCCGAAGCTGGCTTCCAGGATGCCCCAAATGGCACCGAACAAGACGACATTGAGTAAGATGTTTTTGTTGAATTTCATAAACGTTTCTCCTTATTTTTTGGCCTTCAAGCCGTGAACGATTTTTTCGGGGGTCACCGGAAGCGAGGTAATGCGGACGCCGGTGGCATGATAGATGGCGTTAGAGATGACGGCGGGCGGCGTATCGATACCGATTTCACCCACGGATTTGGCACCGAAGGGTCCGGCTTCGTCGTAACTTTGGGCAAATTCGGTCGTCAGTTTTTTGATGTCCAAAGAAGTTGGAATCTTGTAGTAAAGGAAACTGTTCGAGAGCAATTTTCCTTTAGGCGAACTCTTGACGTCTTCGAAGCATGCCATACCGACGCCTTGGGTAATTCCACCTTCGACTTGGCCTTTGGCCAAACCGGGGTTGATCGGCGTTCCGCAATCGACGATGCTGACATATTCGAGGATGTCGTATTCACCGGTTTCGGTATCCACTTCGACTTCGGCAAATCCGGCCATGAACGGAGGCGGGGATTTGTGGCCGACGTAGGATCCGGTCGCGGTTAATTGTTTTTGATGTTCATTGTAATAAAGGTGATTGGCCAAATCCGAAAGCGAGAGGGAGGCCTTTTTGGTTTTGAAAGTCTTTCCGTCAAAGGTAATCTCGGATTCGGGGACTTGAAGCGAGAGCGAAGCTTCCGTCATCAAAAGTTCTTTCATTTTGGTCGCAGCGTTTAAAACGGCATTACCCGAGACAAACGTCGTACTGGAAGCATAGGCACCCGTATCAAACGGAGTTAAATCGGTATCGGAAGAATACACCACCATCTTGTCGACTGTGGTCATCAATTCTTCGGCGGCGATTTGAGCGAGAATCGTGTCGCTTCCTTGACCGATATCGGTGGCTCCGACGGTCAAGTTATAGAAACCATCGTCGTTGAGTTTGATGGTCGCCGCACCCATATCGATGAGCGGAATGCCGCTTCCTTGCATGGCAATCGCCATACCGACGCCACGGACTTTATGAGGGCCGACCACCACGCGCGGGAATTTCTTGTTCCAGCCGATGAGTTCGCTGCCACGGTTCAAGCAATAATCCAACTTGCAGGAATCCATGGTCATGGCGGTTCCTTCGGTTCCTTCGCCCATAATGGCAAAGATCGGACTGGTCTCGCCTTCGCGGATCATGTTTTTCTTACGGAATTCGGCAGGATCCATTTTGAGTTTGGCGCACAGCATATCGACCGCGGATTCTAAAGCATAGTTACCTTGAATTGCGCCATAACCACGGTACGCTCCTGCGGGTGTGTGATTGGTATAAACGACTTCACCGCCGAAACGGACGGCGTCCACTTTGTTATAAAGCGGCAATACTTTGCTTCCAGCCACCATGAAGACGGTTAAAGCGTGTTCGCCATAAGCACCGGTATCGGATAAAACATGGCAATCGATGGCTTTCAGCATGCCTTCTTTGGTTGCGCCCAAACGCATATCGATGCGCATCGGGTGACGGGTATACGAGGATTCAAAAACTTCTTTGCGAGTAAACGCAATCCGGCTCGGTTTTCCGGTCCGTAACGTCACAAGGGCAACGAACATTTCGCCGTGGAGCGCTTGTTTGCCGCCGAAGCCACCGCCGACGCGGGGTTTAATAACCCGGATTTTACTCAATGGGAAGGCTAAAGTTTGCGACAAAATACGACGCACATGGAACGGCGTTTGCGTGGACGTATAAATCACCAAACGGTTTTGGAAATCCATCCGGGCGTTGGCACAGTGCGGTTCCAACATCGCGTGGGCTTGAGCTTGGGTATAGAACGATTGCGTGACGGTGACTTCGCATTGCGCGAGCACTTGGTCGACATCGCCGACATGCATCGCATAGGAAGCCGCCACGTTTCTCTTGGGTAAAAAGCCGATCGGGAACATTTCTTTGATACCCTCTTCGGGGTGGAGCACCGAAGGATTGTCTTTGGCTTTTTCAAAATCCAAGACGGGTTCCAAAACTTCGTATTCGACTTTGATTAAAGACAAAGCCTTTTCGGCAACTTCTTCGGAAACCGCGGCCACGCAAGCAACTTCATCGCCGACATAGCGGACATATTCATCGAGGATGAATTTATCGTGAGGGGATGGTTCGGGATAGCCTTGTCCGGCACGGGTAAACGAGGTTCGGGGAACATCGTGGTGGGTTAAAACCAGTTCCACTCCCGGAAGGGCACGGGCTTCGGAAACATCGATGTTTTTGATTTTGGCAAAAGCATGCGGGCTTCTTAAAATCTTGACGATGAGCGAATGGACGTCCGATAAATCTTCAGTGAAAGCCGGGCGGCCCATCATGATGCCTTTTCCACCGAGGGAAGGTGTCTTGTGATTGACCGTTTTCATTGTTTGTTCCTCACATAGCGCACGATGGCTTTGAATTGCGCTTGATAGCCGGAGCAGCGGCAAAGATTGCCGACGAGATAGCGTTTGATTTCTTCGTCCGTGGGATTTTTCAGTTCTCTTTTAAGGGCATATACCGCGAGGGCCAAACCGGTGTTGCAGAAACCGCATTGATCGGCGCCTTCGTCACTGAATAAATCACTCAGAATTTGGATGTCTTCAGGGATGCCTTCGACCGTCGTGATATGGTGTCCTTCGACCCGAGTGGTCAATAACGAACACGATAAGACCGGGTGGCCGTCCAAAAGCACGGTGCAGGCACCACAGGAGGATTCATTGCAGCCGTTTTTCACGGAAGTCACATGATGGTCACGAAGGGTTTTGAGCAAATAATCGTTTGCAGCGACCTCCGCCGAAAACGGGTGGTTATTTAAAAAGAAATTAACGAGCATTGGCAAGCACCTCCTCGACACCGCGGCGAACATACGTTTGTGCCAACGTTTTGCGGTATTCTTCGCTGGCAAAGGTTGTGGAGGCGAAAGAAAGTTCCTCAACCGCGAGTTCAGCGGCCTTTTCAATTTCTTTGGCTCCCATGGTGGCACATCCATTCAGATAGTCCATGGCTTGTGTCGCTAAAGCCGCCACGCCCGGACGGGAACCCAAAGCAATCGCCCATTTCTTTTCGTGGGTGATGGCGATATTGAGCTGGGCAAAATCAAGTGCGGTATTTCCAACCTTCTTAAAGAAGCCGACGCTTTTCGTCTTCTTTATGACCAAATGCGTCAAAATGTCTTTGCTCTTGCCTTTGGAAGCTAAATAATCCGCCAATGAGATTTCCTTTTTGGGATAGAAAACCAAGGTGACATCCAAGGTCAATAACGGGGTAATGACATCCGAGAACGGAAGTTTGGCAACCACGCTTCCGCCGACGGTCGCGAGTTTGCGTAGAGCGACGCCCATAATGTGCCCGACCGCGTGCGCGACAAATCCACCGCCCAATTGTTGAATAGCGGGATTCGTCTCAAAATCGCGCAGCGTTACCATCGCACCGACTTCGATGAAATCCTTCGTTTCCTTGATTTGATCAAGTCCTAAAAGCGAAAGGTCCACCGCGGTATCTGCTTCGGCATTGGACTTTTTGATCCATAGACCTCCGCCAAGAATGATATTGCTTGGATGGGAAAGCAATGTTTTTTGAGCGTCTTCTAAAGAAGTTGCTCGATGATAGTGATGAAAAGCCATGCTAATCTCCTTTAATGTGAGCTTGCGTCAGCAAATGATAATCGGCTTGGGTATCAATATCGGTTAATATGTTCGCGTCATCCACTTTAATTATTTCATAATTATGGCGGTTGCGGAACACCTTCAGATTGGAACCCCGAGGCTCTCCTAAGAGCTCCTCTTTAAGTCCTTTGGCAATGAAGAGCGGGTGACCGGTTTGTTTTTGATAGACAGGAACACGAACCGTCCCCGAACCTTGAAGTAACGCATCATACGTCGTATGTTTGACAAACGGGCAATCCCCCGGAAGGATGAAGAAATCTTCGGTGGTATGGGAGACGCCCAACAAGACGGAAGTGAACATGCCTTCGCCATAGTGCTCATTTCGCAAAATAACGACCTTTTCCATTCCTTCAACCACTTCTTTGATCTCCTCATGATAATGTCCGGTGATAACAAAGACGGTGGAAACGAAAGGACGCATGCCTTCAATCGCATGCACGATCAGAGGTTTTTGACGGTACGTCAAGAGCATTTTGTTGGTTTGGGCGCGGCTCGAATAGCCGGCGGCCAGGATAATCCCTTGGGCCATAGTTCTCCTTGTGGTAAACAAAGTATATAAGAAATGTAAGGGGTTTACAAATACGTTTTTAAATAAAAACGAGGTTCTTTTTTAAAGTCTTTTCTCGTCAAGGGTCGATTGCCATTATTGTCCGCTCCTCGCGAAATGGGTATAATGACTTCAACGCTTTGGACTGTGAAAGAAAGAAAATGAGGATTCAACCATGAGCAGATACGTCATTTCTTTGGGTGGAAACGCCTTAGGCAACAACCCCGAAGAACAAAAACAATTACTGGTCAGTGTCGCCGCTCCGATCGTTTCGTTAATCAAACAAGGCCATGAAGTCGTCATCGTTCACGGCAACGGCCCGCAAGTGGGCATGATCAATCTCGCCTTCAGCGAATCGACCAGCGCTCCCGATATGCCTTTACCCGAATGCGGCGCGATGAGCCAAGGTTACATCGGTTTCCACTTACAAAACGCGATTCATAATGCCTTGAGCGAACAAGGTCTTGATAAGCAAGTTGCGACGTTGGTGACCCAAGTGGTCGTCGATGAGGCCGACCCCCGCTTCCAGAATCCGACCAAACCGGTCGGTTCGTTCTATTCCAAGGAAGAAAGTGACAAGATCGTCGCCAAGGAACACTGTGTCATGAAAGAAGACAGCGGACGCGGCTATCGCCGTGTCGTCGCTTCCCCACTCCCCGTCGACGTGGTCGAGAAACACATGATTCTTTCTCTTCTTGAAAAACATCATGTCGTCATCTGCGCCGGTGGAGGCGGAATTCCCGTTATTCAGGAAAACGGCCATTTGAAGGGCGTTGCCGCCGTCATCGACAAGGACTTTGCCAGTGCGAAGGTCGCCGAACTCGTCAATGCCGATATCTTGGTGATTTTAACCGCCGTCAATCATGTCTATGTCAACTTCAACAAACCGAACCAAAAGAAATTGGAAACGGTCGATATCGCGGAAATGGAACGTTATATTGCCGAAGAACAATTTGCCAAAGGGAGCATGCTTCCCAAAGTTCAAGCGTGCTTGAGTTTCGTGAAAAGCCATCCGCATAAGACAGCCGTGATTTCTTCCCTTGAAAAGGCCGTTGAGGCTTTTGAAAAGAAAACCGGAACGATCTTCAACTCTTAAATAACATCCTGTAAAAAAATGCCCCTTCCACATGGTTGGGACATTTTTTATTTATGTTAGTGAATCACCCGGACCCGGATGACCCCTTCTAAGGCAGCAATAAGATCTGCC
>CAZKHP010000011.1:0-13961 GCA_964552695.1 uncultured Staphylococcaceae bacterium
ATTCCCCAGAACACCGGAAACATCATGCGGACCTGCGTTGCCACCGGGACCACGCTTCACATTATCGGGCCCCTTCCGTTCGATTTAAACGAAAAGGCTTTAAAGCGGGCGGGCCTCGATTACATTGCCGATCTCAAGTACTTCTATTATGGAAATTACGACGATTTTGTCGCCAAAAATCCCAAAGCCAATCTTTACTACATTACCCGATACGCCGACAAAGTTTACAGTTCTTTCGATATATCTGATAAGATTCATGATATCTACCTGATGTTCGGACGTGAATCCACCGGCATTCCCCATGATATTCTCAGAGAAAATTCTTCCCGATGCATGCGCCTTCCAATGATTCCCATGGCGCGAAGCCTCAATCTCAGTAACTGCGTTGCCATCGTGGTTTATGAAGCCTTACGCCAACAAAATTTTCCGAACCTTGCCACGACTGAAGTGCTCAAAGGTCCCGATTTTCTCGAAAAGGAGAAAAAACTATGAAAAAAGCCGTCCTGCTTGCCTTGCTAACCTTGGCCTTAAGTGCTTGCCAAGCCCCCACCAGTTCCTCTTCTTCGGGACAGTCGAAGATTCCTTTGGAGTATGTCGAAAACGGTGGACTTGTCGAAATCTCGGGTGCTGAACTTTACCAAAAAGTCATCACGGAGCAAAAAAACGTTCCTTTCCTCGTCACCATTCCGGGATGCCAAGCCTGTGCGACCGCCAAAGCGGATCTTGACGCTTTCGCGGTATCCCTGCATTTTATCGTTTACTTTCTCACTTTAGATAGTTCGGCCGCTGATTACGCAACCACCTACGATTATCTCTATCGCGCCACCAACGAAGCGTCAGAGTACACCGACGAAGCCGGCTGGCCGGAAATCGGCGAAGACTACTCGGTTCCTTGCCTCTACGTCATGTACGAGACATGGATCGGCATGTGTGTGTTTGAAAGTTTTACAACCAACCTTGTTCAATATACCGAAGTGGTGCAATAAAAAAGAGGCTCAGCGATGAGCCTCTTTCATTTTCTCGAGGGTTTCGGGACGGACCTTTTTAATGAAGAAACTTTGATATTTTTCAAATCTTACCAACCCCGGATGATCCAATTTTTTGACTTGGTTTTTCTGTGCCATCAAGACTTCACCATCGGTCTTATTCGAAAGCAGAAGCGCGACTTCGCAAGCGGTGGTTTTGATGGAGTCGCTGGGATGGTCTGAAAACACGATGACATGGGCTCCATGGTCGTTTTTTAGGTGAAAGAAAAAGTGCGATGGTTGCGCAAGCTTAAAAGTTAAGTAATCATTTTGAAGATTGTTTTTGCCAAAGCCGATTTTGACGCCATCAAGCATAAAAAAGTAGGGGTGAATGGCTTTGACTTTGGGCAACTTTTTTTGCATTTTCGCTTGAGGTAAATACCCACCATTTTCAAGTTCGGAAACGACCCCGTCCAAATCCTCGTCGTCCAAGGTTTCCATTTGCGAATTCAGGAAAACAAAATACTGGAGCTCGGATTGCGCGAGGGTTTGTTGTTCAGCCGCTTTTCTTATGGTGTTTTTACTTTTGCGGTAACTCTTGAAATAGGCGTTGGCATTATCCGACAACGACCATTGAGGATTGAGTTCGATCTCCATGCCCTCATAATTCATCGAGGAAGAGCCTTCAGGAACGGTTCCGATGGACGAAAGAATGGCGTTTCCCTTGTCTTTATCCACAAGTTTCCGCTTCGCTTTTTCAATATCTTCGCTTTGTTTTTCGATTTTTTTGCTCAAAGAATCGATGCGTGCCTTCACAAAATGAAATAAAAATTTATATTTTTCTTTGCTTCGGCCAAGAAGAGCTTTCTTCTCGTGATTGTCAAAAAGTTTTTGAAGATTCAGTTCCGAGAGAGGGTAAATTTTCGGAGTCAAAGGTTCGGGGAAAGGATACTTCAAACCTCTAAGCAAAGGCCGTTTGTCTTCAAGGCTGGCACTTGGTTTATAGACGCCTAAAATCATCCATTGTTCATCCGTCAAAATGAGGTTGGGATGGCTTGGAAACAGCTCGACAATCAAGTACCTTGTTAAGGTTTGATAAGCGTCGGTGATTTTTTCGATTTTCACCACAACCAAACGGTCGTTTTGAGGGGCATAAAAATCTTGAATCAAGCCATCGTCAAGTTCCCGTTTAAGTAAACTTTGAAAGGGGGTGACAAGGCTTGAAAAGGTCGTGTTTATTTCGGCTAAAGTCAAAAACGGAGAGCCGTTTTCTAGGCTCAGAAATAGTTTTCTTTTTCTCTCTCGTGAGAGAGTAAAAATGAAGTCGGTTTTGTTTAAAAGAGTGGCTTTACACAAGTGGTTATCGATCACGCTTGGCCGGAGTGTTTCTACCAGTTTTTGGATTTCGCTTGGATTCATCGTGGGACCTCGTTCAGGAAAAGTATATCACAATGTCCGGATATTCATTGACTTTCAAGAACACGATTAATTATAATAATTAAAAGCATTCGGAGGCATCAGTGACGGAATGAAAAAAGGATTACTTATCATCATCAGCGGACCGAGCGGCGTCGGCAAAGGCACAGTCCGTCGAAAAGTCATGGAAGATACTTCCCTGAATTTAGCGTATTCGGTCTCGATGACCACACGCGCACCCCGCAAGAAGGAAGTTGACGGGGTTGATTATTTTTTTGTTTCCGCTGCGGAATTCCAACGCCATATCGACGAGGGTGATTTCCTGGAATGGGCCGAATTTGTCGGCAACCGTTATGGCACACCCAAGAGTTATGTCGAAAAATTGCGTAACGAAGGCAAAAACGTCATTCTCGAAATTGAAGTGGAAGGTGCCAAACAAGTGCTTCGCCAATTCCCCGGCGATGAATTAACCTCCATCTTCTTAATTCCGCCATCCTTTGAGGAACTCGAAGCCCGCATTCGCCGCCGTCGCAGCGAACCTGAAGCCATCATCCAAGAACGTTTGAATAAAGCGCGTCGCGAGATGAACCTCAAATACCAATACCGCTATATCGTTTTAAATGACGATGTCGACCGCGCCGCCGCGGAAATCATCGATATCATCCATTCCCGGATCAATACTGTCACTTACCGTTAAAAAACTTAGGGACGACTGGAGGGCCATGTCATGTTACTTTTGGAAGTACTGATAGAACATGCCGCACTTGCCTTGGATCGTCCCTTTTCTTATGTCTATAAAGGCAAAAAGCCGGTCCAAAAAGGATACCGCGTTTTAGTGACCTTTAATCATCGTCCCTCTGTAGCTTATGTGTTGTCCGTTACCGAAACCGACAAATCAGTGGCCCAATTGGAAGAAGAACGTGGTTTTTCATTCAACGAAATCATCGATGTCCTTGATGAAGAAAAATTGCTCAATGACGAGCTGATGGTTCTCGTGGATGAAATCGCCGAAAAATACTTTGCGCCGCGCATCAGCGTTCTCCAAGCGATGCTCCCGCCCTCGCTCAAACCGCGATTATCCTCGCTAAAAGCCCCTAAAATCGCCTACGAAGCGCATGTTGACCTCCTGGACGAGGATGAAACGGATCTGACACCCAAACAAATTGAATGGCTCCGGCTGATTGCGCGGGAAAAACGCATCCGCAAAAAAGATTTCCGTTCGGATTCGATTTTAAAAACGTTGCTTGAAAAGAAACGGGTCAAACTATCCTATGAAGAAAAAACCCGCTTGATTCTTCCCGAATACCGCGAACAAAAACCTAAAGCGTTGACTCACGAACAACAAAATGCGGTGAACACCATTTGGGAATCCACGGATTCGGTCTACCTTCTTGAAGGCGTTACCGGATCAGGAAAAACCGAAGTGTATTTAACCCTTTCCGAAAAAGTCATGGCCCAAGGAAAGACTGTGCTTATGTTGGTTCCCGAAATTGCTTTGACACCGATTATGGTGGAGTATTTCTCCCGCCGTTTCAAAGGCCGTGTCGCCATTCTTCACTCCGAACTGACACCCGCCGAAAAATACGATGAATACAGACGGATTGCCCGCGGCGAATGCCAAGTGGTGGTCGGAGCCCGAAGCGCCATCTTTGCTCCGTTGGCCAATATCGGTTTGTTAATCCTCGACGAAGAGCACGTCGAAAGTTATAAGCAAGACACGATGCCTTATTACCATGCCCGAGAAGTCGCTTTGATGCGGGCTGCCCACTTTAACGCCAAAGTCGTGCTCGGAAGCGCCACGCCTTCGCTCGAATCACGGGCCCGAGCGCTTAAAGGCAATTACCATCATGTCCGCTTACCGCATCGCATCAACGAAAAAGAACTTCCGGAAACCACCATCGTGGATTTGCTCAATCCGTTAAACCTTGACCGCGAATCGGTGATGTTTTCGCTGAGCCTCCGCCAAAAAATGAAAGAAACCCTCACTAAAGGCGAGCAGATTGTTTTGCTCGTCAACCGCCGAGGTTATTCTTCCTATGTTTCTTGCCGCAGCTGCGGTCACGCTCTCAAATGCCCGAACTGTGATATTTCGCTGACTTATCACAAGGAAGACGGCATGCTCAAATGCCATCACTGCGATCACGTCGAGATGATGCCCAAAGTCTGCCCTGAATGCGGAAGCACGCATCTCTCCAAACAAGGCTTTGGAACCGAAAAAATCGAAGAAGAGGTGCAACGTTTGTTCCCGGGGGTCAAAACCCTCCGTTTGGACAGCGACTCCACCAAAGTCAGAAACCGTGTCGCTCTAGTGCTTGAAAGTTTCCGCAAACATGAAGCCGACATCCTCATTGGCACGCAGATGATTGCCAAAGGTCATGATTTTCCCAACGTGACGCTGGTGGGAATCGTCCTTGCCGATATCGGATTAACGCTACCTTCTTATCGGTCTGCCGAACGTACCTTCCAACTCATCACGCAAGCGGTGGGAAGAGCCGGCCGGGGAGACAAAAAAGGCATCGCCGTCATTCAAACGTACATGCCTACGCATTATGCCGTCACGCTCGGTGCCGCCCAAAACTACGAAACCTTCTTTGCCAAAGAAATGGCAATGCGGAAAATTCAACAATCACCGCCCTATACCTACTTGATTGGCATTACCCTCAGCAGCAAAGACGAAGATACCGTGGTTTCCACGGCGTATGCGCTGTCGGAATCGCTCATCAAGGAAATCGGCAGTGTTGCCACGATTTTGGGACCCACGACCCCGTTTATCCCGATTTTAAATGGCATCCATCGCCGTGTGTTACTGCTCAAATACAAGAAAATCGAACCGGTGGCACCCGCCATCCAACGCGTGGTGGCGACCCTGGGGACCAAATCCCAAGTGCATTTAGCCATCGATGTCGATCCCATTGACTTTTAGTTTTTGTAGCCTTAAAGCTTGCTTTAGCGTAAAATAAAGAAGCCTCAGGAGGATTTAACGATGATTACCATTTCCATTCTCGGTCTCGACCAATATGTCGCCGGTCATTATTCCGGTGAAAACACGGTCAAATTGGCCAAACTTTACGAAACCACGCCCGACAACATCAATTTTTACGCTCCCGAAAGTTTCTTATTCCATGACGGCGTCGAACAAACTTCGTGGAATACGCTCATTCGCGTGAACGCTCCCTCGAAATACCGCAAAATCCAAGATTTGGTCGCCAAATATCTTTTGGCCACGATGGAAGGGGTCACCATCCACTGTGCCGTGGAATTCACCTACTACCAAGAAAGTGACCGCTACGAAAAAATCAACAAAGAATATCCGCGTTTCATCACCGACGCCAACATGGTCGCCGTGGACGACGAACCCGAAGAACCCGAAGAACCCGAAGAGCTTTACGAAGGCAATATTTTTGCCGAGTTTGAAAAAAAGCAAAAAGAAGCCGAAAAAGAAAAGCCCGACAGTTCCGCCAAAAACCATGACGAAGGGTGCGATTGCGACCACGATTCGGATGAGCCTTGTTGCGACGATGAAAGTTGTGAATGCCATCACGACCATCACGAAAAACACAGTGCCAAGTGATTCGATGCCACAACGACCCTTCGCGGGGTCGTTTTTTCTTTCTTTCAAAGAGTGCGTTTGTTAGAATAACAATAGGGAAGTGAGAATATGGAAGCTTACATCGCCGCTCGCCTGGCCTTAAAAGAAATCATTGTCAACGATGTCCTTTTTTCGACCGCCCTGAAAAAAGCTTTGACGGAATGCCCCCTGCCTCCGGAAGGGGAATCCTTTATGCGCGCCGCCGTCAGCTGCGAGCTTCACCATCATTTGCTGTTATCCCGCTTGGTCACCGATTCCGGCTTGGCTTTCTCCGCGGATGACCGCTTTTTGGTCCTTTTGGTTTTGGCCAATCATATTTTCCTCAAACGCCGTCCAAGCACCGAATCGCTCAACTTTTTGGTTCAAGAAATCTGCGTTCCGGGAGCCGCGGTGGACGAAGTGGCGCTTCGTGCTTTCTTTGCCCCGCTAGGCGATGCCGCGACGGTCATGCCGAAGAACATCACTCCCGATTCGGAAGTCTATTTATCCTTGAAATTCAACACCCCCGAATGGTTGATCCGGATGTGGAAGAAACATTACGGCCAACCCGTGACGTTAAAAATCCTTTCCGCGAATACCCGTCCGGTCATTCCCGCGTGCCGCGTCAATACGCTCGAAACCACCCGTGAAGAAATCCTGAAAGATCCTGATTTCGTGGCCGGTCCGATCGATGATACGGTTGTTTATCGCGGCCAAGGTCCGCTCAAAAAGAAATCCCAATATGCCGAATGCAAAGTTTTCCAACAACGCTTCGGCGTTACCCATATCATTGATTCCCTGCATTTCGAACCTCGTCAAAGCGTTCTCATTTATGAAGAACGGCCCAACGCCGTTTACATCGAAATCGCCGTCTGCGGCCATAATGAAGTGCTTCTCAATGTCGCCGCCAACAGCATGGAACGCCGCTTGGACATTCGCAAAGCCGCCCGTGATTACAACATCCAAAACATCGAAGTGTTCGAAAGCACCCCGAGTTTGTTGATTACCCACGTTTCGCAACCCGTCGATTCCGTCATTTACATCGCCGATTGCTCGAAATTCGACCTCATCCGTTCACTGCCCGATTTCTTCATCCACTTCCGGCAATCAAACCTCGATAATCTCATCGCTAAGCAAAATGCGGGCATTGAAGAATGTGCCAAATTGGTTGCACCCGGCGGACGTCTTTGCTACGCCGTCAACACAATCAACAACAAAGAAAGCCATCAACTGGTTGCTGATTTCTTGGCCCGTCACCCCGATTACACCCTTGAAAACGAACGTCAATATTTGCCATTTGACCAATTCAATATGGCGCTTTATTTCGCTGTCTTGAGAAAGGCTGTGCCCGAAGTATGATCAATCTCTACGGTGTTGAAATCAAAAAGCTTGAGGATATGATGACCCGAGAGGGCCAAAAACCCTACCGCGCCACCCAACTGTATACGTGGATTTACGAAAAAAACGCCACATCGTTCGATCAAATGAGCGATGTTTCTTTAAAGTTCCGAGAAGTCTTAAAAGCCAAGTTTTCGCTTGAAATCCCGACCATTTTCATCCGTCAAGACAGCGCCGACGGAACCATCAAACTCCTTCTCGAATTAGCCGATGGCGCCAAAGTCGAAGCGGTGCTCATGCGCTACAGCTATGGCAACGTCATCTGTGTCACCTCCCAAGTCGGTTGCAACATGGGGTGCAGTTTCTGCGCTTCCGGTCTGCTTCGCAAAACTCGCAACTTGGAAGCCCACGAAATGGTGGGACAAGTTTTGGTGATGAACAACCTGTTACGTGAAGAAGGTCAAGGCCAACGTGTCACTCACATCGTCGTGATGGGAACCGGAGAGCCGTTTGACAATTACGACAACGTCCTTGATTTCGTCCGCATCGCCAACCATCCCAAAGGTTTTGCCATCGGCGCTCGTCACATCACGGTTTCGACCTGTGGCTTGCCTGACAAAATCCGCCAATATGCCCGTGAAGGCTTACAAATCAATTTGGCGATCAGTTTACACGCTCCCAACGATGAAATCCGTAGCCGCATCATGAAAATCAACCAAGTCTATCCACTCGAAAAACTCATGCCGGCCGTCAAAGAATATGAAAAATTGGCGGGCCGCCGCGTGACGTTTGAATACATTTTGCTCGATGGCGTCAACGATTCCGTGGAAAACGCGGACGAATTGGCCAAATTGATCAAAGGAACGCTGGCCTATGTGAATTTGATCCCGTATAATCCGGTCATCGAAAACGCCTATCGTCGTTCGAGCGATGAAAAAGTCCATGCATTTCTTGATCGCTTGACAAAACTGGGAGTGACGGCGACTGTCAGAAAGGAGTTTGGTACGGACATTGACGCGGCATGCGGTCAACTTCGTGCCAAAAACGTACATGAGGAGAAAAGGTAAATTCTGTTACCGAACCGACATCGGTCAAGTTCGGCTCACCAACGAAGACCAAGCCCTGATCTTGGCCAACCCGCAAGGCGACATTTTGATGGTCGTCTGCGATGGCATGGGCGGACATAATAAAGGCGACTTGGCCGCTAAAATGACGCTGGATATCGTTGCCAAAGCGTTCCGCGGCAAACCCGGATTCATCAACATCACGACCGCCAAGTGGTGGCTCTACAAAACCATCAAGGAAGCCAACCGCCAAATCTATGAATTGGCCGAAAGCGATCCCGCCAACAAAGAAATGGGCACCACCATCGTCGCGGCGTTGGTGAAAGGCAATCAAGTAGCCATCGCCAACATTGGCGACTCGCGCGCTTACATCGTGACCAACGACGGTCTTAAACAACTCACCGAAGACCAAACCTATGTCGACTTTCTTTACCGTGCCGGCAAAATCACCAAAGAAGAAGAAAAGAACCACCCGCAAAAGCACGTTCTTCTCAACGCTTTGGGCATTACCCCGTCAGTGAGCCTCGACATCGATATTTATACTTACGAAAATACCCCGATCATGCTTTGCAGCGACGGGTTATACAATAACGTTTCCGACAAAGAGATCTTTACCGTTCTTAAAACCAGCGATTCCGTGAACCAAAAATGTGACACCTTAATCGATATCGCCAACAGCAATGGGGGGACCGATAACATCGCCGTTGCCTTGTGGGAGGCCGAAAAATGATTCAGATCGGTGAACTCATCGACGATCGTTACCGCGTCATCTCCGAACTCGGAGAAGGCGGCATGGCCAACGTCTTCGAGGCCAAAGACATCATCACCAAAAAGACCGTCGCCATCAAAATCATCAAAGAAGAGGTCATGAAAAACCCGATGAACTTGACGCGTTTTGAGCGTGAAGCCAGAGCCGCTGCGGCGCTGGATCATCAAAACATCGTCCGCGTCATCAATTTAGGCACCTATTTAGGCAAGCCTTACATGGCCAACGAATTTATCAAAGGACAAACCCTTCGCGACGCTTTGGATACGAGAACCCGGTTCCCTTTTTTGGAAGCGTGCGACGTCATGTATCAACTCTGTGGGGCAGTGGCCTGTGCCCACAGCCACCTTGTCATTCACCGCGACATCAAGCCGCACAACGTATTCATGATGGCCGATGGCACCGTCAAATTGGCCGACTTCGGCATTGCCACGTTTGAAAATTCCAACCGCGTTACCAAAAGCGAAGTCATCGTCGGCAGCGTCCACTATATGGCGCCCGAGATTTCGCAAGGTAAACCCGCTTCGTTCCAAAGCGATATTTACGCTCTCGGCGTGACCTTCTTTGAAGTCATCACCGGGCGTGTTCCCTACGACTACGGAACTCCGATTGCCGTCGCGCTTGCGCACGTTAAAGAAAAGTACCCGTCTCCACGCAAATTCATGCCGACGACGCCCAAAGCGATCGAACGCATCATCATGAAAGCCTGCCGTAAAGATCCCACCGACCGCTATCGCAGTGCCGCCGAAATGCAGCGCGATATCCGTCTGATTCTCGATAATCCCAAACTCGTCAAGCCGCGCCGTTCATGGTTCAGCAAAGTCTTTGGCTTTGCCACCGAGGGGTAAGATGCAAGGAAAGATTCTCACTTCCCGCTATGGCGTGTATACCGTTTTTGCCGAAGGACAAATCCGCGAGTGCAAACCGCGGGGCATTCTTCGCCTTCAAGGCCAAAAGCCGTCCGTGGGCGATGAAGCCGAGATTGACCCGGTCGATTTGACCATCACCCGTATCCTTCCACGTAAAAACGTCTTGATTCGCCCACTGGTCGCCAATCTGGATTTACTCATCATCGTCCACAGTGTTGTCGAACCCGCGTTTTCGTCGCTTCTCATCGATAAGTTTTTAACCTACGCCCATCACCAGAACATCCCGCCTCATGTGATTTTGACCAAAGTCGACCGTCTAAAGGACCGTAGCCAACTTCTCTTGTCCATCCAACGCTTAGAAAAATTAGGGGTTAAAGTGACACTATTTTCCAAGAAAACAGGGGAAGGACTTCAAGAAGTCAAGGACTTGCTCAGCGGACGTGTCAGCGCCCTGATGGGTCAAACCGGTGTCGGAAAGTCGTCGCTTCTCAACACCGTGGCACCCGACTTCCAACGCCAAATCGGCGAATACAGCCAAGCGCTAGGACGAGGCAAACACCAAACCAAAGAAGTCATTTTGTTACCCTTTGGCTCGGGATTCGTGGCGGACACTCCGGGGTTCTCCTCGCTGGAACTCGACATGACCAAAGAAGACGTGGCCCATGATTTTCCGGGCATCGGGGAACTCGCCCTCCAATGCAAATACGCCGATTGTCTCCATCAAGATGAAAAAGACTGTGCAGTCAAAAAAGCCGTCCACGAAGGACGTATCGACGTTGAAAACTACGACAATTATCTCAAACTGATCAACGAATTACCGTTTCGGAAAACGAGGTACTGATATGCGTAAAATTGATGTTTCTCCTTCCATTCTCGCTGCGGATTTTCTTCATCTCGACAAAGAAATCGCCAGAGTCGAAAAAGCCCATGTCGGGTATCTTCACTTTGACGTCATGGACGGACACTTCGTGCCCAACATTTCGTTTGGTTTGCCGGTTTTAAAAAGCTTAGCCCGACGGCATAAGCTCATCAACGATGTCCACATCATGATCAGCGATCCGTTGACCTATGGGCCGCAATTCGCCAAGGCAGGGGCCGACATCGTCACCTTCCATTACGAAGCATTAAAGAATGATGCCGAGCGGTGGAACGTGATTCACGCCATCAAACACGCCGGTGCCAAAGTCGGGATGTCCATCAAACCGCAAACCGAAGTCAATGTTTTGATCGATTTCTTGCCACAACTGGACTTAGTGCTGATTATGTCGGTCGAACCGGGCTTCGGGGGGCAAGCATTCATGCCTACTGCGTTACCGAAAATCGTCTTTTTACGCGATATCATCGACCGTCACGGATATTCCACGTTGATTGAAGTCGACGGCGGCATTCAGGAAGACACGGCCCAATTGTGCGTCCGCGCGGGCGTTGATATTCTTGTCGCCGGAAGTTACCTCTTCGGCCACGACGATTTTAACGAACGGGTCAACCGCCTCCGGATCGGATAATATGAATCTCCCGTTATTGGCCGCACTTTTCGGATTGATCATCCTCTGCCTCGGAGCGTTCATCCTCTTAGGCCGTTCCAGTTTTAAACAGCAGGAAAAAACGGATTACCATTTTTCCAACCGGTTTCCGTTTGAACTACTAAATGCCTTTCCCGCACCATTCGCGCTTTTGGCCAAACTCTTGGTCATTGCCGGATCGTTCGGGTTCATTGTTTTCGGATTCTTTGCTTTTCCTTTTCCTAATTTATATCAAGCCATCTTCGTGATGGTCGGTTTTTTACTCTCGGGGCTTCTTTGGATCGGCTTACTGATCACCGATATGCGTTACATCAAACTGCATCTTCTCATGGCCTCGTTGTATTTCGTGATGGTGGCGTTCACCTCAGCCGCGGTAGCTTACTTTGCCTGGACGTCGCCCTATGATCTCTTCCATCCCGCACTTCCCTTTGTCGCCGGAGCCCTGTCGCTTGCGGAACTGGTCATCGCTTTTAATCCTCGTCTGAAGCGGTGGGAAACCCTCGAAGCGGTCACCCAAAAAGACGGATCGGTGACCTACGAACGACCCAAGCGTTTCGTGCTCCCTTTCTCGGAGTGGTTAAGTACCCTGATTCTTGTGATCTTGGCGGCGTTTATTCTCTTATCGATGTTACTGAATTAAAACATAAAAAAAAGTTGCCGGTTGGGCAACTTTTTGTTTTATCCTTGTTTAGAGGTCTTGTTAAGAGTCCGGTAAGCACGGGCCGACATACGAACGGTTTGCTTTTTGCCATCAATGACAACCTTGAACGGTTGAAGATTGACGTTCCAACGACGACGCGTCGCGATTAAGCTGTGCGAACGAGCGTTGCCGCTGATAGGACCTTTGCCGGAAACGGGGCAATATCTTGACATGTTAATAACCTCCCTTAAATTTCAATGCTTTTAGATGATAGCATTTTTAAAAAACCAATGCAACGAAAATTCATGAAAAACGTCTTTTAAAGACGGGTATTGGGAAAACGGGCTTGGAATTCCTCGCGGCTGATGCGGTTGTTGGCCTTAGCCAACACGTGCTCGAGAATAAGCCCCTTCTTATCAAAGACCAAATAACGGACAGCGCCATTATCCAAGTAAAAACAAAGCGTTTTGTGTTTTTTGCTGTACTCTTCATCCACGTAAAGGATATCTTTGCAGTCATACACATATTCTTTGTTCAATTGGTGGTGGATTAAGTTCCGCCCCTCTAAAACGTAGTATGTCTGTGTCAGGGAGAGCACCAAAAACAAAATCGTGGATAACGCCCAAACCGTCAAAAGCATGTAGTGCGTTCCGGTCGGCGGCCAAACCCATCCGGCCAGCGAATAAAAAGCGAACAAAACGACCGCACCTAAAAGGGCATATGTGATCAAAACCCGTTTGGCGGAAACATACAATTTCATGCAATCACCCACGGAAATTATACCATAGGCTTATAAAATTTTTATTAAAAAGGCAATTCTGTGTTCATATAAATAAATTTATATGTTAAAATAAAAATCTCAATGAAGGAGGACTTTTGAATGGGTTTATTTACCACCGTTCCCGATAATTTCTTCGCCCTCCTGAGCGGTAAGAATAAAGAAATCTACGCGATGGCCTTGGCCGTCCTTTACAATAGCCTTCAAGCCGACGAGATGTCGATCCGTAAAGACGACTACGTCCGAACCTTAAAAGAGACCGCTTCCGACCTCGTTATGCGCCTTGACTTCGAAAGCGAAAACCCCGATGACATTCCCGTCAATCCCGGACTGCCCGCCAGGGCGTCTTTTATCGTTCGCCGCTTGGAAGAAACCGGATGGATCGACATTGAAATCGACCCCGACAATTTTGGCGAATACATTGCCCTTCCGAGCTATTCGATTCAATTTCTCACGCTTCTTAACGACATCGTCCACGATGCCGAAGCCCAGTACAGTTCATTAGTCCACTCGACCTACAGCGAACTCAAACTCGAAGACGAAGAACGCGACGAATTCATGTACGCGACGCTCATGCGTGTTTATGAGAACACCAAAAAACTACGCGTCGAACTCGTGACTTTGGGCCATTCCATCCGCATTTATCAAAACCGCTTAGGAAAATTCTTCACCACCAACTTGGTCTTGGAAGATTATTTCGATGCCTATAAAGTCCGTGTCAGCGACCGTTTATACCACCCGTTGAAAACTTTCGACTCGGTGGCCCGCTTCAAACGGCCAATCATTGCCATCCTTCAAAAATGGCTTAAAGACGATGCGACTCGCGCGCAATTGGTCTCGCAAGCGATCATCTTCTCCAAGAACCGTTCCAAAGCCGATGCCGAAAAAGACATCATCGCCAAAATCAACTATGTTTCGGATATGTACGAACAACTCAATAGCCTGATCGCCGAAATCGACCAGAAACACAGTGACTACACCAAGTCCTCGACCACCAAAATCCTCTATCTCAATAACTCCGATAAAACGATACG
>CAZKHP010000011.1:14061-16762 GCA_964552695.1 uncultured Staphylococcaceae bacterium
CCAAGTCCTCGACCACCAAAATCCTCTATCTCAATAACTCCGATAAAACGATACGGGGCCACCTCGAAAAAATCCTCAAGACCTACGCTCAGTCGGTCAGCGAGGGCAGCGGGGCCCGCGACATTCTTGGCAAGATGCAAGATTCGCTGAGTTTCTATGAACCCGGCTATCTTGATCCCGAATCGCTCACCCTCCCGGTGACTCGCCAATACCGTGGCGAAGGCGAACCCATGCCGGTCATCGACTTCGACACCGTCAGCGAAGCCTTGATGCGCGATTTTCTCGATGAGACCCGCAATTCCTTCACCGATGCCCGCATCTATTCGTTCATGGAAACGGCGTTTGGAAGCGAAAACCGCTTACCCATCCAAGACATCGCTCTTCCCGATTACGATGCCTTTATCCTCTTGATTCTGGCGACCTTAAAAAAAGACGACGACAAATGTTTCTATACCATTGAAGTCGAAGACGGCAAAGTGCTGAGCCACGGTTATGTCTTACCGCGCTTCACCTTTGTTCGAAAGGAGCGTGACGCTTAATGTTTGAAGAAGAATACAACCGCATGCCCGATGACGATAAAAAAGCCTTTGCCAAAGTCGTCAATGACTTGATGCTCAAGGGATTTATCGTCCGCGACCAATTCGATGCCCGCGAAAAAGCCATGCGCATCAACCCCGATTTCCGCTTTGTGGAACGCTATCTCGAAGTTATTTCGGACTATCTTTCTTTCTCCGGTTGGATGCTTGAAAAAGATGCCCTCAATGGGGTGGCCGTTTTGTCCAACACGCTCGGTCAAAACCGCCTCCGCCTCGACCGCGAAACGTCGCTGGTCATCTTCACCCTTCGTTTGATTTATGAAACCGAAAAAAGCGCGAGCAGCCAACCCGGCGAATCGCTTTATCTCACAACGCCTGCCCTCATGAAATCGATGGTGGACCACGGCATCGTCTTCCCCGGCAAGAAATTGACCGGACGTTTACTGGCCAAGCCGCTTCGTTTCTTGGCCAACCACGCCGTCATCGCCAAAGTCAGCGGCAATTATGACGAAGGCAACGTCTCTTTCTATTTACTTCCTTCGATTATCTATGCCGTCGATAACCAAAAAATCGCCGCCATGAGCGAAGCCATCGATAAACAAAGTGGTGTCGAAAGGGGCGATGAAGAATGAAAAGCCTAACCCAAGTCAAAGTCATCAACTGGCACTATTTTTGGAACGAAACGATTCACATCGAACCGATTGTCTTTTTAACGGGTCTCAACGCCTCGGGTAAATCCACCCTCATCGACGCTATGCAAGTGGTGCTTTTGGGCGATACCACCGGCCGTTATTTCAATAAAGCCGCATCGGAAAAATCGACCCGTACCTTAAAAGGCTACCTCCGGGGCGAACTCGGCGATGCCGAAGACGGCGGATTCCATTACCTCCGCAACGGCCGTTTCACCAGCTACATCGCACTTCAATTCTTGGATGACCTTAATCACACGACCTTTACCACCGGTGTGGTCTTTGATTCCTTTGAAGACGGCAGCGAAGACCATCGCTTCTTCCTTTTGGAAGCGCCCATCCCCGAAAACGAATTCATCGTCGATAAAATCCCGATGGAATACAAAGCCCTTGCCAAGTTCTTCGATGCGAACTACCCCGGCAAATATTCTTTTATGGATTCCAATCGTCAATACCAAGAGGTCCTGAAGACCCGCTTCGGCGGACTCAAAGACCGTTATTTCTCACTCTTTAAAAAAGCTGTTTCCTTCACTCCGATCACCGATATCACGACGTTTATTACGGAATATGTCTGCGAACCCCAAGCGGGCGTCGACATCGTCCCGATGCAGGAAAACATCCTTCAATACAAGAAGCTCGAGAATGAAGCCATGGTCATGAGCGTCCGCGTCGAACGCTTGACCGAAATCGAACACGCCTATCAAGCCTACGTCGCCCATAAAGACAACATGAACCTTTTCTCCTATATCGTTGAAAAGGCCGAATACCAAATCGACAAAGAACGTCTGGATTCGTACTCCGACCAAATCAAACAAGCCAAAGCCCGCCTCATCGACCTGGATGTGGATTTGGCCGATGTCGCCGCGAATATCGCCGAACTCAACCGCAAAAAAGTCAAACTCATCCAAGACAAAGCGGGCAGCGATACGTTCCGTCTCACCGATGAACTCAACGAACAAAAGAAGACCACGATTGCTAAACTCGCCGAACTCGAGCGCGAATCGCAAACCGTCCGCAAAAGTTTGACCCGTTATGTCGACGAATTCATCCGCGTCGGCAGCGCCATTTCGACCAACCTCGCCGAATTCGATGTCACACTGCTCGACAGCGACCGCGCCAACGACGTGGTGGCCCTCAAAGAAGCCGCCGACAAAGTCGTTTCCGAAAGCACGAGAATGCGCGACCTCGGTCTTCCCCATATCGAAACCTTGTCGGTGGAAAGCCTTAACGAATGGAGAGAAACTCTCGCCAGCTTTAAACAACAAGTTTCCGCTTTGGCCGTCACCTTAGGCCGCACCATCGTCACTGCCGATCAAAAGACAAGTCTACTTCGTCAACAAGAAGCCGATATGCGTAATGGCGGCAAATCCTATGAACGTCCTTTGGCAATGATCAAGCAAGAACTCGCCAACGAATTGGCGTTACGCCATGGCAAAGCGGTGGACGTCGCCATCTTCGCCGACCTCATCGACATCA
>CAZKHP010000012.1:0-15698 GCA_964552695.1 uncultured Staphylococcaceae bacterium
GCCAAACCCGTAGTTACAAATGAAGATGATGACTTCCTTATTGGTTTCCATGATTTTTTTCCTCCTTGAGTTCGTGATGTAGCAGTTGATAGGCATATTTGGAAATGCTGGTGAGTTCCACGGCGTAGGCGATGCCTTTATGGCCGTGGGTGAAGTCGAATTGTTCGTCGAGCCGTTTGAAGATGGCGGGTAGATCGGAGTCTTCGATTAAATTGAAGATGACGTCTTTGTCGGTTTTACCGAGCGAGAGGTATTCCAACATGGCGTTGGGTGCGGTTCCCGCTCCCATGAGCGTCGTTTGGTAATCGACGATGAGATTCTTGCTGATGGCTTTGGCCACTTTTTTGCTCATCTCACGTGGGACAACAGTCACAAGTAGTTTCATACGCCCACCTCCTGTAATTCCATGATTTCGTTGTCATCGACGGGCATGCGTGTCTTAACGGTTTTGGCTTGATAAATCAAACCCGTAATTTGAATGGTGATTAAGGGGGCCATGGCCACAAAAGCAACGAGGCCAAAGGCGTCCGCCAAAATATCGGCGCCCAAGGCTGCGGAAGCTCCCAGGGCATAAGGCATTAAGAAAGCCGAAGTCATCGCTCCCGAAACAGCCCCTCCCGAGTCAAACGCAATGGCGGAGAAAATCTTGGGGCTGAAGAACGTTAAAACAATGGCCAGTATATAACCGGGAATCAAAATCCACCAGATGCTGATGCCCGTCACAACCCGTAAGCACGCAAGGCCGATGGCGATGGCAACACCCGAAGAAAGGGAAATCATCATGAATTTGCGCGAAATGGTGCCTGCGCTGACATATTCGACTTGACGGTTGAGAGCGATGACGGAGGGCTCTGCGGCAACCACGGTAAAGCCAAAAACAACACCTAAAAGAACGAAGATCCATTTTTGCTCAATCGTTCCAAAGTATTCGCCGATCATCGTTCCGATATTGACCAAACCCGCGTTGGCGCCGGTCAAAAACAGAACCAAACCGACATAGGTGTAAATAAACGCGATGACGACTTTAATGACGCGACGTTTATTCATCTTAAATGCAAGGATTTGGAAGAGTGTGAAGAAGAACACAAACGGCAAGATGGCAATCGCCATTTGATAGGTGTTTTGCAGGAAATATTCCGCCAAGGTAGTGGTGGTATCACTCACCGGTGCGCTTGCGGGAACGAAGAAGCCAAGAATCAAAACCGAAAGAATGGGGCCTATCGAGGCAATGCCGATAAGACCAAAGCTGTTTTCTTCGGCGTTTTTCTCGCCACGGGCTTTAGAAATACCAAGACCTAACGACATGATAAAGGGAACTGCCATCGGTCCGGTGGTGACACCGCCCGAGTCAAACGCCACGGGGATAAAATCCGGGTTCACGAGCGATACGATGCCAGCAAAGATAAACAGGGCAATATAACTGACCACAAAGAGGGTCGACAATTTAATTTTGGTCAGCAAACGAAGAAGCCCGATGACCACGAAAAAGCCAACGCCGCCGGCCACCGCCAGAATGAGGATGGGGGCACTGACGACGCTTTTGAATTGATCCGCCAAAACCCACAAGGCCGGCTCGGCCACGGTAATCATGAAACCGACGGCAAAAGCGACCAAAATAAACACCGGAAGATTTCTCTTCTTGAGGATATAACCCCCGATGTTTTCGGCGATTTCAACCGTGGATTCGGTCGAACCTAACGTAAAAAAAGCGAGTCCCACAACAAGGAGGATGTCGCCAATGACGAAACCGATGATAAAGCGCGTTTCCACGCCAATGATGAAGCTTAGGGCAAGAATAATCAACGAGATTGGAAGAACGGCTTTCAAGGATTCAAAGATTTTTTTAAAAATGATTTTTATGCCCACACGTATCAATCCTTACCTTCCATCATAGTATTTTTATATTACGACAATAGGATTGTGTTTTCAAATGATACGGGTGCAAAAAAACATGAAAATTTTCCGTCTTTTTTAATCACTGTTTAAAGCGCTTTATCACTTCGCTGGCGTTCGCAATCTAAGCGTTGTTATACTTGGGGCGACGGAGGACCTTCTTGTGAAAGAAATCGATTGGGACCAAACCATCCATCAACTCGCTCAAGCGTATCCCGAACTTCCCGCCATCTTGCATGATCTCGGGTTCACCGAAATCACCAAACCGGGAATGATCCATACGGCGGGCCGTTTTGTGACGTTGAGACAGGGGTGTTCCATGCGGAAAATCGATCGCAGCCTTGTCCAAAAAAGACTTCAAGACGAAGGATTCGTCATTAAGGAGGATTAACAATGAGCGAAATCATTAATAACAACGCAAAAAAGCGCCAAGAAATGCTCAAAGCCATCATCAAAGGATTACACGCGGGCGTTTCGTTGGAAGACGCCAAAGCGGAATTCAAAAAACATTTCAGTTCCATTACCACCGAAGAAATCACGGCGATGGAACAAGCCTTAATCAAAGAAGGCATGAATGTCACCGAAATTCAAAAACTTTGTGATGTCCACGCTGCGGTCTTTGACGGTTCTATTTCAGATATCCACCCCGGAAAGAAAGACTTCACCCAAGCACTGGGTCATCCGGTCCAAGTGTTCCTGGAAGAAAACCAACGGTTGGAGAAACTCTTAAAAGAAGAAGTTGATCCCTTTATCGGTCAAAGCGGCAAATCCGCGGCCTTGATGCTACGCATCGGTTTTGACCGATTGAAAGAAATCGAAAAGCATTACGCCCGCAAAGAGTACCTCTTTTTCCCGCATCTTGAGAAAAAAGGCATCACTGCGCCGCCCAAGGTGATGTGGGGCGTGGACGATGAGATTCGGGAGCAAATCGCCGAAGTGATCGCCATTCTTTCCCAAAGCGCCTATAACGAACAAGAACTTTGGAAAAAAGCCACGGCCGTCGTGACCAAAGTCCGCGACATGATTTCCAAAGAAAACAATATTCTGATTCCGTTACTCAAAGAAAACTTGACGTTCTTCAACTGGATTTCGGTCGACAGCGCTTCTCCCGAAGTAGGCTATTTCTTAGAAAAACCCAAAGTCACATGGAAAGATGAACCCACCGAAGAAGCCGAAGAGGAAGAACACGAAGTCAACTTTGACAGAATCCCTTTAGGCGCCGGAGCATTAAGTGCCGAAGAACTGAAGGCGATGCTCAATACCTTGCCATTGGATATGACCTTTGTTGATGCCGATGGCCATGTGAAGTATTTCACACAAGGAAAAGAACGGATTTTCGTCCGCCCCGAAACCGTCATCGGACGCCATGTCAGCATGTGCCATCCGCCTGCCAGCGTGCATATCGTCGAAGGTATCATCGAAAGTTTCCGTTCCGGTCAAAAAGACCACGAAGACTTCTGGATCAAAATGAAAGATATCTTCGTCTATATCCGTTACTTCGCCGTCCGCAGTCCCGAAGGCAAGTTTCTTGGAACCTTGGAGTTGACGCAGAACATCAAACCGATTCAAGAACTCGAAGGCGAAAAACGACTCGTCTCCAAATAAACAAAAGGCTGCCTCACACAGAGACAGCCTTCTTTTTTTACGCTTTTTCGATTTCGCTGAGGAACGCTTCCATCGGTTGGTTGCCTAAGAGTTCGAATTGATCGTTGATGACAATCTTGGGAACGCTGGAAACATGATATTTCTTGGAGAGTTCCGGGAAACTTTGGGCTTCGATCATTTCCGCTTTGATGTTGCTGTTTTCCATCGCTAAGCGGTGAGCGGTTTGAACCGCGCCGGGGCAGTGGGGGCAACTCAAGGTCACGAAGACTTTGATATCGATCGGTTTTTTAATCGCTTGAACGCGTTTGGCGAGGTCGCCCTCCAAAGGAGAGGATGCTCCCGACATCTCTAACAGCGCAGAGAGATACGAGTTGATTTCATGTCCTGCGGGAATGCCATTGAACTTGACGCCTTTATAAGCAAGGTTTTGGTCCAAAATCACAAAACTCGGAACGCGTTGGATGTCATATTTCTTGGCTTCTTCGCCGTCTTTGGCGATGTCGCGGACCAACAAGTTGATTTTGGAACTCAACTGGGTCGTTTCGCGTAAGAGCTGTTCGGTTTCTTTGACTGTCGGGCTTTTGCCGTCGGTGAAATAGACCAACGTAATCGGGTTGACCATTTCGGTGAGGATTTCTTTGATTTTGTCGGAGACTTCTTGAGGTAATAAGTTAGGCATAATTTAAATTCCTTTCTGATTCATCCACATATTGGCGTAGAGGGCTGCTTTGGCCCCTTCGGCGGCCGAGATGATGACCTGGCGATGAACTTGTTCGGTCACGTCTCCCGCGGCGTATAAGCCTTCTAAGGACGTTTGTTGATGACTATCGACGATGATTTCGCCTTTTTCATTGAGTTTCACCCACGGGGCGAAGAGTTGGGTATTGGCGACGGAGCCGATTTCCACGAAGAGACCTTCGGTGGGGAATAAGGATTCTTTTCCGCTTTTCTTATCGCGGATCCATAACCCCGTGAGCGTTTTATTGCCTCGAAGTTCCAAAATTTGGGTTTCGAGCAGCACATGGACGTTCGGCAGTTTATAGAGTTGGTTGAGGGTGGTTTGATCCGCACGGAATTGCGAGCGATGAATGATGGTGACGTCGGTTGCCATTTTGGCTAAATCGATGGCGGCTTCGACGGCGGAGTTTCCCCCTCCGGCAATCACGACGTTTTTCCCTTTAAAGAAGGGGCCGTCGCAGGTGGCGCAGTAGGAAACGCCTTTGCCGCTATAATCTTCTTCACCGGGGACGCTGAGCTTTCGCGGCGATCCGCCAAAGGCAATTAGGGCCGTTTTGGTTTTCAAAACGCGTCCGTCTTCCAAGGTGACCAGGAACAAGTCGTCTTTCTTTTCAAAACCGGTAATGCGAAGTCCGGTAAATAACGGGACTTCCAAGGATTTCAAGTGATTGACGAAGCGGTCGATGAGTTCCAACGCATCGATGGATTCAAAGCCGAGGTAATTTTCGATGGAGGAGGTGTTTTTCAATTGGCCTCCGAGGTCATAGGTGACCACGGCGGTTTTGAGTCCTTTGCGTTTGGCATAAAGCGCACCGTTGAGTCCGGCGGGACCTCCGCCTAACGACAAAAAGTCATAGACCGTTTGCTCGTCAACTTCTTTGGTTTTTGGGGTTTCCAGAGAGAAGAACATCGTTTTCACCTCGTTTTCAATTCCACGCATCATTATAGGGAATGCGTTTTTCAATAACAAATTATGTGCTTTGCGGACGCTCACGGCGTTGGCGTATGATGAAAGAAAAGATACATTTATTATACCCGAGGAGGACTCTTCCATGGAAACAACACGCACCTCCAAGACGATCGATGAATATATTGTTCAATTTCCCGAGGACGTTCAAAGAAAGTTGCAACGGGTCCGTCAAGCCATCCATGAAGAAGCGCCTTTGGCGGTGGAAAAAATCTCGTATCAGATGCCCACATTCTATTTCCGTGGGAGCCTCATCCATTTTGCCGCCTTCCAACATCATATCGGGCTTTATCCGCTTCCCGAAACCCTGGAAACATTCGCTAAAGATTTGGCTCCTTACAAACAAGGCAAGGGTTCGGTCCAATTCCCATCGGATCAAGAACTTCCTTTGGAACTCATCCGCAGGATTGTCCGTTTCCGTTTGGCACAAGCGCTGAAAAAGAAAGAAAAATAGGAATCAAGCCATGAATAAAACCCCAGAAAACGTCTATCAGAAAAGTTTGGAAGTCTGCGACGCATTGTTTGGCAAAGATACGCAGTTTGCGTTGGCGACCGCTCAAGATAATCAACCATTCGTCCGTTTTGTGGATGTCTTTTATTTTGACGGAAGTTTCTATTTGACTACCTATGCCACTTCCAAAAAAGTGGTGGATATCCTGGCCAATCCGCATGTGGCGTTGGTGAGTCATCGGCTCCATCGCTTTATGGGAGAGGCCACCAACATCGGCCACCCCTTAAAAGCCGAGAATGCACTCATCCGCGAAAAACTCGTGCAAGCGTTTGAAAAATGGTACTTCTTGGCCAATAACGAAAAAGACCCTCATGCCTGCTTGATTCAAATCAAGCTTCATGAAGGGTTCTTCTATAAGGACGAAGTCGGCTATAAGGTCGATTTCACCCACAAGACGGCAACGTCGTTTCCGTTTCATTTCGATATCACGATTTTGGATTAATAAAAACGGCCTCAGCGAGACCGTCTTTACGGGAGTAGTGTGACTTGATAGCCGAAGCTTTCGATAATCGCGATGATGTCGTTGGCGTCGATGTCTTTTTCGTCGTAGGTGATGGTGGCAATCCGCGTGGCAAAGTCAATGTCAAAGCGGGAAACGCCGTATTGATACAAGCGATTTTCGAATCCGGTGGCGCATCCCCCGCAGGTGATGCCGTCGATAAATACGTTGATTTCCATAGGTTTTCCTCGCTTTTATGTTAGCATTTCAACACAAATTCCGTTATTTACATGCTCTCCGGGATGAAGCATATCATTTTTATTTTATCGGGCTCCCATTTAAACTTGTGGTGCGCCAAAGCCCTTGGCGAGGAGCAAAAATGGAACACAAGACGCCGTTAGAAATCATTGAATTCACCGATCCCGTCTGTACCTGGTGTTGGGGCAGCGAACCGGTGTTACGGAAACTGCAAGCGCACTACAAGGACCAAGTCCGAATCCGTTTTGTTATGGGCGGACTTGTCGAAGACATCACCCAATTTTACGATGAATGGAATCATATCGGCGGAGACCCCATAGAATCCAATAAAGCCGTCGTTGCTCATTGGCTGGAAGCTTCAACCCGACATGGAATGCCGGTTCGAACCGAAGGCTTTGCCTTATTCTCGGAGGAATATCCTTCGACGTATCCTCAGAATTATGCCTATAAAGCCGCCCAAATGGAAAGCGAAAGTTTGGCCAATCAATTGATGAGGCGCATGCGTGAAGCCAGCGCCGTCGAAGCCCAACAAACCTCGCGCATGGAAGTGCTCGTTGAACTCGCCTCGGAAGTCGGCCTTGATCTTGAAAAATTCATTGAACGCATGAGTGACGGAAGTGCCGAGAAAGCCTTTAAAGAAGATCAAAAGATGGTTTCTCATTACGGCATCACCGGATTTCCGAGTTTCCTGATCCGTTACGGCAACAAAGAATTGCTTCTTCGCGGTTACCAAAAGTATTCCGCGTTTAAATCCGTGATTAAAATGTTTGCCGGCGGACATATCAAAGAAATCGGGGTTGGCAAAACTCCCGAAGATGTTCTGGATTTCATTGCCTACTACGGACGCGTGACGCCCAAAGAAATTGAAGAAACCTTCGATTTTCATAAGGATGTGGCTCACGCCATCGTAGAAACCTTAAGAAAAGACGGTTATGTCAAAGTAACCCCGGTCGGTAACGGACATTTCATTGACTTTGTCGAAGAAGCTACCTGCTCCGGATCCTTCTGCGGAATGTAAAAAAAACATAAAGTTTGATTTATCAAAAAGCTTTCACTGCGAAAGCTTTTTTGACTTTTTTATTGACCGTGTATATACTGTGTATGTTCGCTATACACAGTTGGAGGAACTATGCTAGAAATCGAAAACCTTACAAAAACCTATCCATCCTTCACCTTAGACAATGTTTCCTTTCATTTACCCAAAGGGTACATCATGGGATTCATCGGGGTGAATGGCGCAGGTAAAACCACAACCTTAAAGTCCATCATGAACATCGTGCAGCCCGACAGCGGCACTGTCCGCGTCTTTGGCAAGAATATGACCGGCAACGAAGTGGAGCTCAAACAACACATCGGTTTTATGCTCGGAGGCGCCGATTATTATCTGAAGACCAAAATCAAAACCGTGACCAAAGTCATTCGCTCGTTCTATGAAGACTGGAACCAGAAAACGTATGAGTTTTATTTAAAACGGTTCCACATCGATGACAATAAAAAAGTCGGCGATTTGTCCAGCGGCATGCGCGTCAAGCTGGCGATGGCCTATGCGCTCTCGCACCGCGCCAAGCTCTTCATCTTTGACGAACCCACCAGCGGTCTTGATCCTCTGGCCCGCGATGAGATGCTCGATTTATTCCACGAAATCGTCGAAGACGGAGAACATAGCATTCTCTTCTCGACGCACATTACGTCCGACCTCGATAAAATCGCGGATTACATCGTGATGATTAAGGACGGAAAGATTGTGGCCAATGCCACCAAAGACGATCTGATTGCTTCCCACGTGCTTGTTTCGGGAAAGCGGTTGGACCTCACCGAAGATTTGAAAACACGACTGATCAACTACAAACTCAATGCCTTTGGTTTTGTCGGTTTGATGAAACGTAACGACATCAATTCCAGCGATGAAACCAAAAAGGAAATTCCGAACTTGGAAGATATCATGATTTATTACAACCGGGAGGCTCAAAGCGATGAAAAACCTATTCTTTAAAGAACTCCGTTTGGTGGTCACTCCGGGCACCTATTTCTTCGCGTTATGCGCAGCGTTAATTTTGGTTCCCGCCTATCCGTATGCGGTGGGTATGTCGTATTGCTTGATGTCGATTCTCATTAACTTTGGGGCGGCGCGCGCCAACAACGACCAAGAATTCACGGCGATGCTTCCGATTCCCCGTTCGCGTGTCGTGCTGGCCAAACATATGACCGTTTTCCTTACGGAACTGATGACCCTTCTGATTGCCGTTCCGTGTGCGTTAGTCTCTGCTTTCCTGCTCAATCCCAACGGCAACATCGTGGGCATGGACGCTAATATGGCCTTCTTCGGCTTTACCCTCATCGAATACTCTGTCTTTAACATTATTTTCTTACCGTGGTATTTCCGCACCGGCTATAAAACCGGCATGCCGATGACGGTTGGTTTAGCGGCATATCTTTTAACGGTCATCGGGTTTGAACTCATGGTGGCCTTCACTCCGGGGTTATCCGCGGTCATCGATACGTTACATCCCACGACCTACGTCTATCAAGGTGTGATTCTTGCCGCAGGCTTAATTGTCTATCTCCTAGTGAGCATCATCACCTATTTGCTCTCGGTCCGTAATTTCGCCAAAGTGAGCTTATAACATGCACTTGGTCATTAGTAACAAAAGCAATCAACCGATTTACGAACAACTCTACGATCAGATCGTTTCGCAAATCGTCAACGGGGAGCTTGCTCCCGGCTTTTGTTTGCCCTCCATTCGGACGGTGGCCAAAGAAATCGGCGTCTCCATCATCACCATCAAAAAAGCGTGGGAAATGTTGGAAAAGAATGGCTTTATCGATACGATTCCCGGAAAAGGCTGTTTCGTCAAAGCCAAACAAGGCTTATCCATCGATGAACAAAAACGCGCCCTTGCGATTGAAAAGCTGCAAGAGCATCTGCAGTATTATAAAAACCTTGGATTATCCGTGGAAGAAATCATGGAAATCCTGAAAAAAGAGTTCTAATCAACATGACAAGACAGGTCAAGAAATCTTTTCTCGGCGTTGGTAAACTTTTCCCGTGGCATTAAAAATGGAAAACGAACAAACCGCGGCCGTTAACGACATCCAACATTACATCCGCGAGCACCTCAAGGATCCGATCACTTTGGCGAACCTAGCCAAACACGTGCATTACTCGCCGTGGTATACCGCCAAACTGTTCAAAGAAGCGACCGGAAAAACCATCTTTGAGTATCTCCGTGCGCTTCGTCTGAGTGCGGCCGCCAAAGCTTTGTGGGATGAAGACAAAAAAGTGGTGGATGTCGCCTTGGATTTTACCTTCGACTCACATGAAGGCTTTACCCGAGCGTTCGCCAAGCAGTTCGATATTACCCCAAAGGCTTACCAAAAACACCCGATTCCGCTTCCGTTTTTTACGCCCTTTGACGTCGTTGGAGACGTCGGAAAGGAAACCCATCCTATGGAAACCAAAGCTGTTTTCGTTCAAATCATGGAAAGACCCAAACGCAAAGCGATCATCCGCCGCGCCAAGAAAGCCAAAGACTATTTTGCTTACTGTGAGGAAGTCCCCTGTTCCATTTGGGGCGTCTTCACCAGCATCAAGGAAGCCATCGGTGAACCGATTGGCATGTGGCTCAGCGATGTGCTTCGTAAAAAAGGCACCTCGGTTTACGTTCAAGGCGTGGAAGTCCCGCTTGATTATCACGGAGACATTCCGGAAGGTTGCGAACTGATCGAACTTCCGGCCACACAAATGATGATTTTCCAAGGCGAACCCTATGATGACGCCAACTTCGAAAGCGAAGTCTCCGCGGTCATGGAGTATGTCGCCCGGTTCAACCCCAGAGTCTACGGCTACGAATATGATGACAAAGGTTATCGCTTCCAATACGAACCGCAAGGTTATCGCGGTTACATCGAAGGAAGAACCGTTAAAAAGATTTAACAAAAAAACGTCCTCCCAATCACGGGAAGACGTTTTTCTTTTAGGCTAGTTGGAGCGTGGTTAGGCAAGTCGGATCACCATCGAAAGTGGTGATGGATCCGCTGGCGGAAAGAGCGTCTTGACCTACCGTAATCGTGGCGTTCACGTTGCGGGGAAGCCATAATCCGAGGAATCCTTTTTCTCCCGTCACATAAGTGCCACTGAGAATGACTTCATCGGTGTCGCTATTTTCAACCAAGACCGTAAAAGCTTCGTTGGTCTTTTCTCCGCTACAAGAAATCAGACTATGGATGGAGCAGGGGTGAGTCGTGGTTTCATAAGGGGCGACTGAAAGATAAAATTCATTTTCCGGTAAATCGAAATCGTAACTCGAGAAGGAATCGGCTAGGATTAATTTACGGGAAGTAACCGACGCGGTTAAATCCGGCTTTTCGTTATCGATACGGTCGAGTTTTTCGACCATTTCTTTGACGCTCAAGCCATTTAGGCCGTTACGCCATAAAAAGGCGAATTCGGTTTTTTGCAAAGACCAAGCTGTTACACCGGCAGCGGCTCCCAAGACGACTAAGAAACTGACCCAAAGGGTCGTCTTCACTTTCTTTTTCATAATGACTCCTCGATGATGTTCATCGTCATTTGCCCATAGCGTGCTTTTCACATCGAAATGATGGCAATCACTCCCTCTAAAAGAGGGAATGTGCGCCAAGTATAGAACATGACGAAAAGAGGAGGCAACTCAGATTGTAAGAAATCTATACAGTGATTAAGAAATCAACTCTTTATTCGTGTCGGGTGACTTGGAAGCGTTGCATCGAATAAGGCTCGTCCTCATCGATGCCGGCTTTTTGGAGAGCAATTTTGACTTGTTTTTGTGGGGTATCGATGCCTTCAAGATCCGGGAGCAAAAGGCCTCGACGGCCGCTACAGGAAACGATCACACCATAGTGTTTGGGATCAAGTTCCGCCATCGAAGCGATTTTCTCGGGTTTACCTAAAACATCCACGTCATAAACGAGGTCGGGAAGTTCATCTTCCGAGACCGCATCAAACCGCGGGTCTTCGGTTCCTGCACTGACGGCGTTATGAATGATTTCCAAAGCAATATTTTCTTGGGTTGGGGCAATCGTACCGATGCACCCTCGAAGGTGGCCGAATTTTTTGATCGACACAAACACTCCGGCGCGTTCTTTCTCCATTTCGGAAGGAAGATTTTCAGGTTTTGGCATCGTTTTGCCATTCAAAATGAAATATTCCAGCGAAAAACGGGCTAAACGAAGGTAGGCATCTTCATGGCTTCTTCGCTCTTTCGTTTTCTTTTCTTCTTCACCGAGAAGAATTAGGTCGTAGTGGCGGGATTCATCGTTTGCTAACGGCATGAACGAAGCCACGCCATAGCCCACACCGAAAGGACCTTCATACGATAAAAGCTCAGATTGAACAGAAAGACCATCGAAACAACCCGCCATGATTTGGAAGGAACCCAAACCACATTCGGCCGCGTCGATGCATAAGTTTTCATCCATAGTCAGAAGCGACAAGAAATCACCCTTGGCGAATGCTTTCGTCACTTGTTTATCAAATTCGGGACCTTCTTTGGCATAACCATAAGGACCATCACGGGTCAGTTTATGGGATAAATCGCCACTGGCGACGATGACCACTTTCTTACCGCTTTGTTCAATTGCTTGAGTGATGCATTTGCCTAAACGGTAGTGGGTGACGGGTGTTAATCCCGACAATGAGATTTTGACCAACTTATAATCCTGATAGGCTTGATTAATGAAATATAAAGGAACCATGACCCCATGGTCTAGGCGTTCATTGCGTTCCCCCAGTGTTCCTGCGGGTATTTTTTCTTTTTGGGCCAACTCACTGATCGATTTGACCAAAGGTTCATCATAGTCCACGTTAAACCGAACCTCGGGGGCATTGAATTCCTTAAAAGATCCCAAGGCAACAGCTCCGGAAGCGATATGAAAATAATCACTGTAAGAAGGTGAGTGTGGAGAAAACACGATAATCGTTTCGGGCTTTAAAGATGCGATGCGTTTGGCAACCTCGTGATACGCATCGATCGTGGGTTGAATCTTTTTTTCTTCGCCTCGTCCGACTTCGTGAACGATGAGCGGGGGATGAGGAACAATATAGGCACCAAGTAGTGGCATAAAGATGACCTCCTATACATTTCCGAGATGGATGGTTCTAATTCCGGCTTTTAATCCTAAATCGCGAGCCATTTCGAGTGTTCGCATGGGCGTGATGTCCGTTGTTTTCATTTTCCAGGCAGGGAAGAAACGGGAAATGTGCCAAGGCACATCCACTCCGAAATTCTTCACGATTAGGTCAACGGTGGCTTGAAGTTGTTCTTGAGTGTCATTGACTCCGGGAATCACCAAGGTTGTGATTTCAACATGGACTTTGTGATCCAACATCGTTTTGATGTTTTCGATGATCGGAATGAGATTTCCACCGGTGTATTTGAGGGAGATGGCATCATCGGAGCATTTCAAATCGACATTGGCGGCATCCAAATAAGGCAAAATCAGTTCTAACGCCTTTGGGGTCATATATCCGTTGGTGACCCAAACGTTTTTTAATCCCTGTTCTTTGGCTAACTTCATGGTGTCCAATGCGTATTCCAAAAAGATGGTGGGTTCACTGTAGGTATAAGCGATGGAAGGGCAGTTGTAACGAAGCGCCCATTCCACATGCTCTTCAGGAGTCATGTCCTCGCCTTCAATCGGCTTTTGCGGTTTACTTCGTTGCGAGATTTCCCAGTTTTGGCACCAAGCACAACGAAGGTTGCACCCCACGGTGGCAAATGAATAGATTTTGGTATGGGGTAAGAAATGATAAAGCGGCTTCTTTTCAATCGGATCAATGGCGGCAGAAATGGTTTTGCCGTAGTTGAGCGCATAGAGCGTGCCTTTTTGATTTTCACGCACGCCACAAATCCCGCGATGACCGGATGCAATCACACAGTGGTGATGGCAAACATCGCAGCGAACGCTGCCGTCGTTAAGCTTTTCGTAAAGCAAAGCTTCTTTCATTGTTTGGCCTCTGAATTCATTTTACCACGCGGACAAAAGGTCCACGACATTTGACGGAAACGGGTGAATAGGGCAAACTGTTGCTATTGGCGAGGAATTAACATGGCCGCTTGGTGGAATCAAATGAAAAAATGGAAATGGGTCATTGCCATTTTTCTATTCTTTTTGTTACTAACCGCAACCATTTTCATTCTTATGAAGTTGAACATTGTGCACCAAGCCACGATGGGCTTTCAAAGCGTTCTTTTCTGGGGCTTCGCCGGGTTGACTTTTGTCTTTTTTGGCATTTTATGGGTGGTATCATCACCCAATACCCCTCGGATGCTCTTGCTTTTGGGACTCTCGGTGACCACGATGGGTCTCTACGGCGCCATGTTTTCATCCATTTTGCCTTATGTTCTGGTCGGAATGGCCTTGATTATTACTTCGGGAATACCCGCATTACGGAAATTCAAGCTTATTTTTCTGATTGATTTTCCGCTTTATTACCTGATTGGATGCATCTTTTTCGGGTTCTTTGAGTTTGGCCTTTTCATGATTCATGCCATCGGATTTGGATTAGCGGTGCTTGGCTTATATTTTCCCAATAAAAAAGTGAACTATGCCATTTCTAGCGGAGCACTTGTTATTCCTTCGATTGCGTTCTTACTTCTTGCGGGACTTTTTGTTTCGGACCTTGCAGGTGCCGAACCCGCTATTCGCGGCGAACTTTCCTCGCCCTTTGAAGACCATTTGCTTTATGAACAAAAAACAGTTCGTGCATTTATCGATACCAACTATGAATTAAGAATTTACCTTCCCATGGATCTTGGATTCTACCGAGAAATAGGGTCGTATTCGACTGAAGCGTATATTCCCGACTTGACTCCCTCTGATTTTGAGTGGGAAAGCGTCGATGCAAACACCTATCGCCTCCATTTTTATCAATACGAGGGCGCAATGCAATACGTCCTTACGGTCAATCTATAAAGCAAGAAGGTCTCGGTTTCCCGAGACTTTTTTCTCGTCTTATGAAGTTCTTATTGTCCGTTTCGACGGATAATTTTTTTGTTGGCGTTCAGGATGATCGCAAAGATCAACCACAGTAAGAAGAAGAGGCCGGAAAGAGCTTCAAAAATGCTCCCCACGGAATAAAGAACAATGTCGTAGTTGTTGGTTCCGACGATGTAGAAAATGAGAGCGAGCACTTGGCACACAAAGAAGGCGATGCAGGGGAAGACCCATTTGCCACGGTACTTGGCAAGCATCCGTTGTGCGGTTTGCACTTTTTGCGCTCGGATGGGATCCATCGGACCATATCCGTATCCGGGTACGGGGGCAGGATTCACCGGCGGAGCAGCATAAACCGGTTGAGAAGGATAAACGGGTTGAGTCGGAGGAACGGCGTAGACGGGTGGGGGCGGAGGTGTGGCTTGCCCAGCAGGAACGGGGGCACCGCAATTTTGGCAAAACTTATCGGTCGGATTCAAATTCGCACCACAATTTTTGCAAAACATGATTTTTCTCCTCTTTTTTTCCATTCTTGCATACTTTCCTATTCTTTCTTCATTTGTTTAGACGACTGTCAAAAAAACGCCCGAAACTCTATAATAGAAAAGAAGGTAAGTTATGGAAAAACAAGCTTTGTTGACATGTCTCAGCTACGATGATGAAGGACGCGGCGTGGTCATCGCCGATGGTTTTTCCATTCCTGTTCCATATCTCATGGTAGGTGAAACCGCGCAAATCGCCATCCGTTCCAAAGGGAAAAATCATTTTGCGGGCGACATCGAATCGATCACTGTCCCATCTCCGTTCCGGATTCGTCCTTTATGCCCCTATTACGAGATGTGCGGGGGTTGCTCGCTCCAACACATGAGCTACGAAACGCAGCTCAATTGGAAAACCCAAAAAGTCCAATCTGAGCTCGACAAATTTAACCTTGGAGTCACCGCAAAGTTTGCTCTTGGTATGAAAGATCCTTGGAAATACCGAAACAAAATTCAAGTGTCCTATACGATGGACTACAAAGGGCATGTTTGGGGCGGTTTCTATGTTGAGGGGACACATCAAATATTGAATATCGACCAATGTTTTATCGAACATGAAGTCGCGGATGAAATCGTCAACTTTTTTAAATCGCTCATCGATAAATATCATCTTGAGCCCTATGATCGTTCGTCACGATTAGGAAGTATTCGCCATGTGATGGTCAGAACCAGTCACGCCAAAGGTGAAATCATGGTGGTCATCGTCACGCAAACGCAATACTTACCCAAACAAGACGCGATCGTCCAAGACCTGGTTCGAGCGTTTCCCAACAT
>CAZKHP010000013.1:0-15156 GCA_964552695.1 uncultured Staphylococcaceae bacterium
GGGTGAGAACGGATTCCGCCGTCCCATTTCGGAAGAACGACTTCGTCCTGTCACACCTTGCGAATTAGTCAATGCTGTACGGCAGTAAAGCCATAAAACGGGCATTTTTAATCGCGACAGCCAGTTCTCTTTGATATCTGGCGCTGGTTCCGGTCACGCGACGAGGCGTGATCTTGCCATTCGGACTGATAAAGCGTTTGAGCAATTCAACGTCTTTATAGTCGATGTAAGCGACTTTATTTTTGGTGAAATAGCAGACCTTTTTGCGAGGTCTCATTTTCTTGAATCCCATGTTTGTTCCAACCTTTCTTTAAAATGGTAAGTCATCATCGACGATGTCGATGGACGATAGGTTTTTGCTTGTTTCGCGAGCAGGCTCATCCGGTTGGAAATCCGGAGTCGCATCGGTCGAGGTCGCTTCGGGAGCTCCGCTTTTCGGTTCTAAGAACTGAACGGAGTCGCAAATGACTTCCAACACAGTGACGCGTTTGCCTTCTTTGGAATCATAGCTTCGTTGATTGAGACGCCCATCGATGCCGACAAGTGAACCCTTACGGGTAAACTTCGAGACATTTTCAGCAGCTTGGTTCCAAACTGTGCACGGAATGAAGCTTGCGCTTTTTTCGGCACCGCTTTTAACCCGGTTGTCTACCGCCACGGTGAAGGATGCGACGGACATACCGCTGGTCGTTCTCCTGAGTTCGGGATCGCGCGTTAAGCGCCCGACTAAAATTACGCGATTAATCATAAGAATAATCCTCCTTTTTAGTCTTGATCAACGACGACTAGATGGCGCAATACGTTAGCATTAATCTTGGTCAAACGATCGAATTCAGCGGTCGCTTGAGGTTCCGAAGTAATCTTGATCACGACGTAGTAGCCTTTGATCTCATCCTTGATTGGATAAGCCAAATCTTTAAGACCCCATTCTTTCACGTCACGGATGGTCGCACCGTGTTCGGTGAGAATCGCGTGAAGTTTCGCAATGAGTTCTTTCCGGGCTTCTTCTTCGAGATTAGCCTTCAGAATATACATGATTTCGTACTTTTGCATGAGTACACCTCCCTTTGGTCATTCTGGCTGCCATCTGCGTGGCAGCAGAGAGTAAATATATAGCCTTCACACTATACTTTGCAAATTATATATTATATATAACGTTTTGTAAAGAAATAGGGGAGTGCGTGTACAGGTCATCGTTTTCAAAGACTCCTACCACATAATAGAGGTAATATTTGAACCTTTATCCCCAAAAGAAAACGGAAGGCGAACCTTCCGTATTTTTTACCGATCCCGCATGCAGGGGAAGAGGATGACTTCACGGATCGACGGTGTATTGGTAAGAAGCATAATCAAGCGGTCGATACCGATGCCGATGCCACCGGCAGGAGGCATGCCATATTCGAGAGCTTCCACGAAGTCGGTGTCCATTTCGCTGGCTTCGTCATCACCCAACGCTTTGGCCTTGAGTTGCTCATTGAAGCGTTCTCTTTGGTCAATCGGATTGTTAAGTTCGGTGAAGGCGTTGGCGTATTCGGACCCGCTGATGAACAATTCAAAGCGTTCGGTAAAGCGCGGATCTTTGGATTTCTTGGCTAACGGGCTGATTTCAATCGGGTGACCGAAGACAAAGGTCGGTTGAATGCAGGTTTGTTCCCCGTATTTTTCGAAGAATTCGTTGATGACATAGCCGACGCTGTTTTCGTGGGCTTCCAAATGAATGTCATGTTGGGCAGCTAACGCAGCCGCCTCTTCAAAGCTCATCGGTTTCCAGAAATCGATTCCGGTGATTTCTTTGATGAGGTCAACCATGTGAATCTTTTTGAAGGGGGCACCAACATCAATGACTTTGTCACCCCACGGAAGAAGCGTTGTTCCCGCGGCTTGAAGTGCGGCGGTCCGAATCAGATTTTCACATAAGTGTTGCATATCTTCGATATCACCAAAAGCTTGATAGATTTCGACGGTCGTGAATTCGGGGTTGTGGCGGGTATCCATACCTTCGTTGCGGAACAAGCGACCAATTTCATAGACGCGTTCAAGTCCGCCGACAAGGAGCCTCTTTAAGGGTAATTCCGTTGCAATTCTCAGGTAAAAATCGCGGTCGAGCGTGTTGTGATGAGTCACAAACGGACGCGCGGCAGCACCACCCAGCGTGGGTTGCAAAACCGAGGTTTCGAACTCTACGAATCCGTTGGAATCCAAGAAATTTTGAATGCTGCGGATAATCTTGGGACGGGCCAAAGCAATACGGCGGGAATCGTCGTTCACGATTAAATCAACATAACGGCGACGCGCCCGTTCTTCGGGATCGACAAGACCATGGAATTTCTCCGGTAACGGTCTTAACGCTTTCGTCAAATGTGTGTATTTTTCAACGCGAATGGTTAATTCGCCGGTATGCGTAAGCATGATGCGTCCATAGGCGCCCACAATGTCGCCCAAGTCAGCTAAATCAAAAAGTTTGTAGGTCTCTTCGCCCACCACATCTTTTTTCAAATAGCATTGGATGGTACCGAATTTATCTTGAATCACCACAAAGCTCGCCTTGCCCATTCTACGAATGGCAATCAGTCTTCCGGCAACGGAAACATAGGCTTGCAATGCTTCAAGTTCTTCAGCGGTTTTTCCAAGGAATTTCGTTTTGATGGATTCACTAGTATCGCTTCGGACAAATTTTTGTCCAAAAGGATCTACGCCAAGTTCTTCGTATTTGGCGAGTTTCTCACGTCTCACAGCTTCTTGTTCAGTTAATTCGTCTGCCATAAAATCACCTCAATGCTAAATTATTATAATTTAAATAACGTTTATTTGGTAGTCAAAACGGTCTCTGAGATTTCTCGGACAATGCGGTAGAGATCCTCAAGGGTTTCCATGGTCCCCGACATTTCCGCTTTAAATCGTTTCATTCCGGGAAATCCCGTTAAAAAGTGAACGCCGATTCCACGAAGTTCACGGATGGCAAGTTTTTCACCTTTGAGTTTCACCAAACTCTCTCCGAACGTCGTAAGATAAGCCAATTGTTCTTCAAGCGTGGCGTTGGCCAATCTCTCACCCGTTCTGAAGTATGTGTCAATCTGGGAAACGAGTTTGGGATGCCCCAAGGATCCGCGCGCCACCATGACGGCATCGGCCTTTGTAATTTCAATAGCTTTGATGGCATCATCAAGCGTGAAGATGTCACCGCTGATGACTAAAGGAACTTTCATTTTCGTTCGCAAATCCCCAATTAAATCGTAACGAGCGGTCCCGCTATAGATTTGGCTCGTGGTCCGAGCGTGAACGCAAATCATGGAGACCCCGGCGTCTTCAAGCGCATGGATGACTTCCAAAAAATTAATGGAGGAGGAGTCCCAACCAATGCGGATTTTGGCAGTGACCGGCTTTTTTGATATTTCCACAACGGCTTTAACAGCCTGCTGCAATTCGTCCACTCGTTTGAGCCATGAAGAACCCGCCCCGGTCCGAGTGACTTTGGGCATCGGGCATCCGAAGTTAATATCAATGAAATCATAAGTGCAGCCGATGTCTTGAACCAGTTGGACAGCCTTGACCAAGGTTTCTTTTTTGCTGCCAAAAAGTTGCAAACCGACCGGATGGTCTTTTTCACTCATCGCCAAATAGGTATAGGTCATTTCATTTTTATATATCAATCCACAATCGCTCACCATTTCGGTGTAAGAGACGGCAACGCCAAAATCTTTCATAAAATTCCGGTAAGCTAAAGTCGTGATTCCGGCCATAGGGCCAAGCACCACTTTTCCTTCAATTTTGATTTGACCGATATTCCACATAAAGAGAAAAAAGGGAAGGTTAAACCTTTCCTTCCCCTTTGCTTTCGTTGGCGGCGTCTTTTTCGTTTTTGGTTTCAAACAATTCGATGATTTCTTCCGCGTTGATGGTTTCTTTCTCGAGGAGACGTTCCGCAATCATAATCACTTGTTCGCGGTTTTCTTCGATAATCTTTTTGGCCAACGCGTGGGATTCATCGATAATCTTCCGAACCTCGGTATCGATTTCATAAGCGACTTGCGTCGAGAAGTTCTTTTGCGTCGAGGTATAGTCACGGCCTAAGAAGACGTTTTCGCTGTCCGATTCATATTGAATGGGACCCAGCGTGGACATACCGTATTCGGTAACCATCAAACGCGCCATGCGGGTGGCAATGCTGATATCGTTTTGGGCGCCGGTGGAAATATCATTAAAGAAAATTTCTTCGGATGAACGTCCGCCAAGGTATCCCACGATACGGGCAAGCAATTCTTTTTTGGTTAACAGGAAGCGATCTTCATCGGGGCTCATCAAGACGTGCCCACCGGTACGCCCGCGAGGAACGATGGTAATCTTTTGAACTTTATCGGAATGTTTGAGTTTCAAGCCGATGATGGCGTGGCCGGCTTCGTGATACGCGATAGCGCGACGTTCGGTCTCGTTGAGCGCGCGCGAAGTTTTCGCGGGTCCGCCAATACGACGGTCAATGGCTTCATCGATTTCAGTGAGAGTCACCATTTCTTTATTGGCACGGACCGCAAGAATCGCGGCTTCGTTTAGGATGTTTTCAATGTCGGCCCCGGAGAAACCAACGGTTCTACGTGCCAAGTTATTGAAGTCAATATTCGGATCGATTTTTTTGTTACGGGCGTGGACTTTGAAAATAGCGGCACGTCCTTGGCGATCGGGTAAACTGACCGTGATTTGCCGGTCAAAACGACCCGCACGAAGAAGCGCGGGGTCCAGAACGTCTTCACGGTTGGTTGCTGCGATGACGATAATACCGGAGTTGTCCGAGAAACCATCCATCTCGACGAGAAGTTGGTTCAAGGTTTGTTCACGTTCGTCGTTTCCACCGCCGAGACCGGCACCGCGTTGACGACCGACAGCATCGATTTCATCAATAAAGACAAGGCAAGGTGCAGTTTGTTTGGCGCGCTTGAACATATCGCGCACACGGCCGGCGCCAACGCCAACGAACATTTCGACAAAGTCGCTTCCCGAAATGGAGTAGAAAGGAACTCCGGCTTCGCCGGCAACGGCTTTCGCTAAAAGCGTTTTACCGGTTCCGGGCGGCCCGACAAGAAGAACGCCTTTCGGTAATTTGGCTCCGAATTTCGAAAACTTTTTGGGCTCTTTCAAATATTGAACGATTTCCACCATTTCAGCTTTTTCTTCATCGCATCCCGCCACATCATCAAAGCGGACTTTGGATGTGTCTTCACGACGGGCGCGGGATTTGTTGAATTCCAAAGCTTTGCTGTTGGAACTGTTGACCGAAGAACTCATTTTGGAGAACAGGAAAATAAACAGAATCGCGCTACCACCCACAATGAGAATGGTCGGCCCCCAAGTTTCAAACCAATTGGTTTCGAAAGCATTGACCGAGGTCCAAACCCCGGAATCCAGATCCATGAGAGCTTGATAAACATTCGTTGTCAAAGCCGAATTATCGGTTTCAAAGGTGCAAGTAAAATAAACCGTTTTTCCGGTTTCCCCGTCGATGTAAGATCCTTCGATGACGGTTACCGTTTCTTTTTGCGTCGAGGTTACTTCTTTAATTTGCTCAGTGCTCAGAACGTTGACAATTTCATTTTGCGAAATTTTTTCGGTGACACCTGATGAACGGAAAAATACCAGCCAAATAAAGGCGATGATCGCCACCGCCATTAAAAGGTAGGGAACCAGAAACCCGAATATCCCGCTTTTTTTGTTTTTAAGATTGTCCATAAACTTCCTCCTTAGTATGTTGACGCGCTTGCCGCCAAAGGGTCAGACGCTGATGTGTATTAGATAAAATCTTTTATCTAGTCTTTTTTTACAGGACTAGCATTATTATACAGTAAACGCATTATTGCACATAATCAAATGACTTCTTAATTTCAAAATTTGATTGTCGCGGGAAACGTGTATCTTTTTGGAAGCGCGGAATATAAATGGGAAGGCCGTTTTTATCCACCACCACCGGCCAAATAGCACGTAACCATGAGGGAAGTTTCCAATCAATAAACAGACGATTAACCCGTTTGACCATTTTTCCGACTTGAATGCGATCACCCGATCGGGCGGGGCGGATGCTCAAAGGGTAAGAGGATAGTTGAACAAAATCTTTGAGGTAACCATTAGAAAAATCAACCGAAAAATAGGGGCAGTCCAGGGCTTCGGGTTTTGAAAGAGTATAGGAATATGCTTCGGGTTTTTGAACTTGTGTTAAAACCAAATAATCGTAACGTCTTTCAAACACCCACTTTGAATTCAGAATCAGGTGGCGATTGGGTTGATCAGCCAAACATAGTCGTTTGATTTGCTGAATGCGGTCGAGGCTTAAAGGTTGATGACACGAATGTTTCGACAGCATCAAATAAAGCAGAAAAGCGAAAGACTGTTCAGAAAGCTTTTTTGCCTGTTCGACAGGAATTTTTTCAAAAGGTGAAAACTCATGACCCAAAGCCGCAATTTCGATTTGGTTTTGTTGATTCATCTTTGAAATTTCTTCAATTAAGACATTCCGTTTTTCCTGATCCATCTTTTCTACGATGGAGTGACGGATACGGTTGCGCTGATAATGGTCCGTAAGGTTACTGGAATCGATCGCATAGGGAACCATTTTTTGATCACAATACGTTTTGAGCGAAGCTTTTGAAAAATCAAGCAAAGGACGATAAATAACCATATCAAAAAGTTCTGTTTTTGGAAGAAGTCCATACGAAATGAGCCTTGTTTTGCGGGCTTTTTGCATAAGATAGGTTTCAATGTGGTCATCTTGCTGATGAGCCACCAATAAACCTCCAGCATGGTATTCGCGATAACGCTTTTGAAAAAAACGATAACGGACATTACGTGCCCAAGCTTGGAAGTTTCCGGTTGGCTTCATCCCGGTAGTGTCCAAGACATCAAGTTCGAGGTCGTGGTTGAGACAATATTGTTCCAAACCCGACTGTTCAAAATCGCTTTCGGGCCGGCGATGGTAATTGACGTGGCATACGACGGGTTTGTACCCTTCTTCGACAAGCATGTTCAAAAGGGCCATTGAATCCGGGCCAAACGAACATGCTAGTAATAACGTTTCATTTTTCGAAAAGGGAAAAACCATGGATCATACCACTTCGTCTTTAATGATTTTGTACATTTCGGAAGAACTTGCCTTCGTCGCATTTTCCGAAACAGCCAATACCTCAAAAAGGATACGATGTTTTCCAAGGCGTAAAAACACTTGATCGCCGACCTTGATTTCGCTGGAGGGTTTAGCATCTTTTCCATTAATGGAAACCGTTCCTCCATCGACAATTTCTTTGGCCACTGTTCTCCGTTTGATTAAACGGCTTACTTTAAGATATTTATCAATACGCATGCTGTGGGTGCTCCTGTTTCTATTTTACGATAATTTTCTTACTTTTTCGGTTTTGCTTTCATCATTGACCCGAACGATGGCCGCTAATAAAGTCTCAAGATGACTAAGCCAGTCTCCGCGCTTGAACAACCGTGCTTTCAGTTCTTTGTTAATATAGTTCACTTTTAGATAAGGCATTAGGTTAATGATTTCTTTGAAAAGCGTGTTTCCAACACCACTGATGGTGCTAAATTTCACCGACATTTTTACATCCACATACTCCGCCGTTTCACGGACGTCTTCAATCGACTCATCCGAACTCAAAATATCGATTTTCCTTTTTCTGAGAAGCTTTTCGACCTCATCGGGGAGTCTTCCGTAAATATCGCGGATCTTGTCATGGATTGCATCCAACTGAATGAACGTTTTGGCGGATTCGATTTCTTGGTAAAGTTCGATTTTATCTGTTTTCCCCGCGTAACTGGCCGGAATATAAGCGTCGATGGTAAGTGTGTTGGAAGCTTTGGGTTCTTCTGGGACCTTTCCCGTTTTCTTTTCATCGATGGCTTCCGAGAGAAGCTTGAGATACATATCGATACCTACGGTATCAATGAATCCTGCTTGTTCGGGCCCTAAAATATCGCCTGCGCCGCGAATCATTAAATCTCTTTGTGCAATCTTATATCCGCTGCCGAGTTCGGTAAAGTCTTGGATGGCCTTAAGGCGTTTGGTCGCCACTTCATTCATGGCTTTACCTTCTTTATAAAGTAGGTAAGCGTAAGCAATACGGTTTCCTCGCCCAACTCTGCCCTTGATTTGGTAAAGTTGCGAAAGCCCAAACGTATCGGCGTCTTCCACGATGATCATGTTGGCGTTTGCTATGTCGATTCCGTTTTCGATGATGGACGTACAAACTAAAACATTAAGTTCGTTGTTGTAAAATTTCAACATGACGTCTTCAATCGTGGTTTTATCCATTTGACCATGGACAACGCCCACACGCGCGTTCTTTGCTAATCGTTCAATCCTGCCGGCAACCGAATCAATGTTATAGACTTTGTTGTGCAAATAGAAAACCTGGCCATTTCTTCCGAGTTCTCTTTCGATTAATTCTTTAATGACGGGTTCTTTATATGGTATGACGTAGGTTTGAATGGGCATGCGGTTCATCGGAGGAGTCGTGATTTCGGAGAGTTGGCGAATGCCAAGAAGCGAAATTTGAAGCGTACGCGGAATCGGCGTTGCGGTAAGCGTCAAAACATCGACGTTGGTTTTCATTTCTTTAATACGTTCTTTTTGTTCAACTCCAAAGCGCTGCTCCTCATCGACAATGAGCAAACCAAGGTCATTGAAGTGAATTTCTTTACTGAGCAAACGATGTGTTCCAATGACTAAATGGATTTTTCCTTCGCGAATGTCTTCCATATAGAGCTTTTGTTTGGGTTCAGGAACCAAGCGCGACAAAATGGCTACCTTTACGCCAAACGAAGCAAACCGTTCGGTGGCGATTTCATAATGCTGCCTTGCCAATAAGGTGGTCGGGCATAGAAGAGCCACTTGTTTGCCTGAAGAAATGGCTTTAAATGCGGCGCGGAACGCAATTTCGGTTTTGCCAAAGCCCACGTCTCCGCACAAAAGACGGTCCATCGGAGTGGGTTTTTCCATATCTTCTTTGATTTCATTGAGCGATTTGAGCTGATCAGGGGTCAAATCAAACGGAAATTGGCTTTCAAATTCTTCTTGAAATTGATCGTCACGGTTAAATGAAAATCCTTTGGCCGCTGCTCGTTCGGAATATAGCTGAACCAAGCGGTCGGCAAGTTCGTTAACACGTTCTTTAATTCGGTGTTTAGTCTTATCCCACTCGTTGGAGTTCAGGCGGTTGAGTTTGGGGACAACGCCTTCCTTGCTCGAAAATTTGCGGACCAGTTTAAATTGCGAAAGGGGTACATAGAGAACGTCGGTACCTGCATAGGCAATATGAAGAAAATCGCGGTGAACCCCGTCAACTTCGAGGGTAGTAATGTCAAGGAACTGGCCGATACCATTATTTTCATGAACGACATAGTCCCCCGGTTCAAGATCTTCATAGGATTTCAAAATGGTGGCTTCTTTGAAACGGTTTAAAAACCGTGATATTCGATTTCGGAAACCAAAAATTTCTTTGCTGGTCAAATAAGCAATCTTTTCGTCAACGAGTTCAAAACCTTCTTCTAAGGATAAAAGACAAATTCCCAATTTCCCATCAGGAAGATTCATTCCTTCCACCATCGAGAATTCCATATTAGCTTCGCGTAAAATGTGAACGACCGAATCAATTTGTTGTTTGTTCGATAAAGCAATAATGACTTTATCGTCGCTGTTGCAATAAGATTCAATCAACCGTTGAGCATTCGCCAGATTGTTCGCCGAACCGATAATGGGACGAACCGAAAAGCTGATATCATTTTCTTTCTCAATCAACTCATGTCCATAAATGATCGGAGAGAAATTGGTCAGGACACGCATCGGATCTTGATACATGGCAAGATGCGACATCATCTGTCCCTCTTCAAACATTTCAGAAAAATAGTCGGTGGCTTCTTCGGTAATCATCCGGGCCGCTTCTTTAAACTGCGGGAAGTTACAAATGAAAATGGTCGTGAGGCCGCAATAATCGAGGATAGAAAAGTGTTTTTCTTCAGCAAAACCCATGTATTTATATAGGGATGAGTGATACTGACGGTCCAACAAACGTTGATAGTCATTCCGCGTTTTTTGAGCAATCATTTCGTATTTATCGTCGCCCACGACGTCTTTGTCCATCGTCAAACGATGTTCAATTTTTTCTTTGAGTGCTTGCTCTTCGTCGGTCGTCAAAAGAATGTCACTTGCAGGTAAAATTTTGATGCTTTTGGTTTCTCCGGTGGATCCTTGAGTGGCAATGTCGAAGAAGCGAATGCTTTCCACTTCATCACCGAAAAACTCAATACGAACCGGGGACGAAAGATTTACAGAGTATATATCCAAAATGTCACCCCGAACCGCAAACTGAAGTGACTGGTCAATCTTGTTGACGCGGTTGTATCCGCTTTCGGAAAGAACTTTGAAAACTGATTGAAGGTTGTATTCTTTTCCAACTTCAAACGAAAGGGTTTTCGAAAGAAACAGCGCGGGATCAGGAAGAAAACGCATCAATCCCGAGGCGTGGGTAATAAGAATACGCGGGGTCGGATCCGAAAGAGCATCCATAACGAAGAGTCTTTGGGAAAGCATTTCTTTGCTCGTTGCAATGGATTCGGCTCTAAGAATTTCATCCACTGGAAAAAACAAACAGGCCTCTTCGCCTAAAAAACCGGCCAAGAGATCATAGAGTCTTTGGGCATTATATAAGTTCGTTGTAATGAGCGTATATTTTTCGGGTTTTTTCTTATAAGCTGAGGCAGTTAAAAGGGCCACGCCAAGAGTATCGTCCACGACAAAACTTCCCTTTTTTTCAAACAGGGAGGTGGTCGCTTTGTTTTTTTCGAGAATCTTAAATAGGCTTTTCAATCGATTTCATCACCTTAATTGAACGTCGACATCGCATGGTGGAATCCGTTTTTCAATGCATCGAGGATGGCTTTGGATGCTTGAACAATGGCTTCATCGACCAGCGTTTTCTCTTCCGCCGAAGGTTTTCCGAGAACGTAGTCGATCGCGTCCTTGTTTTCGGGTTCGCCAATTCCGACGCGGATTCTTTTGATGGCCGAAGTTCCAAGCATTTCAATAATATTTTGCATGCCTTTTTGGCCACCGCTGGACCCCGAGAGACGGAGTCGAATTTTTCCCGGAGGAATTGCCATGTCATCAAACACTACCAGAATATCCTCGGGGTTGATTTTGAAGAAGGCGGCGAGGGCTTGAACGGATTGGCCCGACAAGTTCATGAATGTCATCGGTTTTAATAAAAGGATGTCCTCTTCTAAAAAGCGACCGCGACCATACACGCCAAGAAAATCCTCTTTGCTTACATCGATGGAAAGTTCCTTGGCCAAAACATCAAGGACTTTAAAACCGGTGTTATGCCGGCTGTCCGCGTATTTCTTGCCAGGGTTTCCTAATCCAACAATCAGTTTCATGCACGCTTCTCCTAAATCGTTGACATTATAGCATATAAGCCTTTTTTCGTTTTCATTTTGCCTCTAAAGAGAAAGATTTCGTCTAGTTCTTCGTTAAAAACGAACCCATCAAGAGGCTTCTCTTTTGCTGGGTGTTTTTTAGTTCATCCTAAATGTATAATAATGAAGACGATATATGGCAAGGAGTTTTCAATGAAACTAAAAAATTACCTCGTTTACAGTCTAAAAGGATTTGTCATCGGAATGGCCATTATTCTTCCTGGGATTAGCGGCGGTTCCGTTGCGGCATTGCTTGGAATTTACGATAAAATGATTGGCGCAATTGCCGATATTCGTAAAAACTTCAAAGAATCGATGAAGGTTTTGCTGCCGATTTTATTGGGTTTGGTTTTTTCTGTTTCATTGTTTATCCCGTTGGACCTCATTGTCCAGATTGCTCCCTTCCCCGTCATCGCTCTTTTCGTCGGAATGATGATTGGCGGAGTTCCCGAGTTGACCAAAAAACTCAAGGGCACGGTCAACGTCCGAAACATGATCTTAGCGATCATCGGTTTTCTGTTTTCGGCTTCGATTGGTGTCGTTTCGGTCTTTGCGCTTTCTCCCGCCGATTTATCCAATCCGCAGATTTTTGATTTTTTGAAACTGTTTGCGGTTGGTTTCGGCGCAAGCACTACTTTGGCGACGCCCGGCATTTCGGGTTCCATTACTTTACTTGCTTTGGGCTACTATCTCCCCTTATTGAATGTTGCGGCCGAGATGATGGCTCTACAAAATCTAGGCATCAATTTATTGATTTGCGTCGCGTTTGGTTTAGGGATGCTAGCCGGCTTCATCGTTTTATCCAAAATCATGAAATACTTGCTCACCAAGTTCTTGATTCCGACATCCTTTACAATTGTGGGCGTTGTGTGCGGATCCTTTATCTCTTCCTTTTTCAACAGCGAAACTGTAGACCTCGTAAGAACGAACCCCGCCTACTTGTCTCCCCTTCAGATATCCTTAACGGTCATCCTCCTCATTCTCGGAGTTTTATCAACCGTCTTTTTGACTCGTTTAGCCAATAAGAAAATGGAAACAAAGAAAACGGAGGAATCAAAATGACCTGGGAACTCGACTTTTTGAATTGGATTAATGAAAGCCTTCATGGATGGGAATTTCTCAATGTTTTACTTCGCTATATCACCGCTTTAGGTGATGGCGGATTCATCTGGTTTGTGCTCGGCATTGTCCTTGTTTGTATAAAGAAAACGCGCGTGTGCGGTTTGACGATGCTCGCGGGTATGATCGTGATCAGCGGCCTAAATAACTACGTCGTGAAATTGATTGTTCAACGTTTACGGCCCATGGATGTGGCGGGCGGGGAAGAACTTCGGGCGTTTGCCGAATCAGTTTTCACCCCAATCTTTACGATTGGCGGAAAAGGCTTCTTTGGAATTCCGACCGGCTATTCATTCATGAGCGGTCACACGGTGTCCAGCTGCTTGAGCGCCACCATTTTATTCCTTTATAACAAAAAGATTGGCATTCCCGCGATTATTTTGGGGGCCACCATTGCTTTAAGCCGTCTATATTTCGGGGTCCATTACCCCACCGATGTGCTTTGCGGTGCCGCTTTTGGCATCGGAGGTGCTTTTTTAGTAACCTTCGTCTCGCGGAAAATTGTGACTTCGATCGAGAAAAAGAAAAGTCTGAAAACCACATCCTCGATCTCGTAAATCCATCTTTTATATTTTCGTATGCACCCGTGTTGACACAGCGTCACCGCGGGTTTATTATTGTTCCATTGACTAAACAGTCAATGAAAAAAGAAGGTTGATGAAATGCCCAAAACACAAGAACAAAATCAAGAGATTAAAGACGAGCGGAGGTCGAATATTCTCAAAGTTGCCCTCCGTTTGTTTGCGGTTCACGGGTATGATGCCACAACCATTAATGACATCACTCAAGCCAGTAATTGCTCACATGGTCTTTTCTATCACTACTTTTCGTCAAAAGAAGAAGTTTTCAAAACCTTGATTGAGGAATCCTCTGAAAGAGAAAAACTGTCTCGTGTCGACTTTGATTTTGAGAATCAAAGCGGATCCCCAAAAGAAATGATGAAAACAGGGTTATCCAATGTTCTTTCCAAGTTGGCCACTCCGGATTCAGATTTCCCTTATTACTTCTACATGTTCTTGAATATTCATTTCCAAAAAACATTGCCCGAACCGAAACCTCGGAAGAAGATGCCCGCGAATCCTTTTATTCTCGTGAGCACACTCATCAAACGAGGCATGGATCTTGGAGAGTTTGAACCTGGAGATCCCAAAGAATTCGCCGTTAGTCTGTTTTCTTTACTTCGTGGCCTGACCTACATTCGCATCATTTCACCTAATGATTACCGTTTGCCCAGCGCCGATACGATTATGAATCTATTTCTTAGAAAGGAGCGTCACTAAACATGCTCAAACTGTTCCGTTTCCTCAAACCGGTTTGGTGGGAAATCGTCATTGACTTAATTCTTCTTACCGGACAAGCCTATTTGCAACTCGAATTGCCCGCGCAAATGTCGAAGATTACCGCATCGGTGACCAACCAAGCTCTAGATACCGCTACGCGGCAAAGCCAAATCTGGTCAACCGGTCTTGTGATGTTGGCCATTGCCGGCGCCATCGCCGTGATTGCCATCGTCCAATCTCTTTTTACGTCGCATATCGCCTCCACTTTCGGAAAGAATGCCCGTGAAGCCGTGTTCACCAAAGTCCAAGAATTTTCGCCCACCGAATTTGATAAGTTTGGTACTGCCTCGTTGATTACCAGAACCACCAACGATATTGCTCAAATCCAACAAGTTATCCTTATGGGTTTACGCGTCTTGGTCATGTCACCGGTTACTTTGATTGTGGCAGTCATAAAAACATTGAACTCCAACGCTAAATTGGCTCTGGTCTTGGCGATTTCGATTCCCGTCATTTTCATTGCCATTATGATTACCTATTTCTTTGCCGCCCCGCTATTCTCTAAAATTCAAAAAGCTACCGACCGTGTCACATTGATACTCCGCGAAGGTTTAACCGGGGTTCGCGTGGTGCGTGCCTTTAACCGTCAAGAAAAAGAGTCCAAACGCTTTGATGAGGCCAACGAAAATATGACGGGCATGATTGTCAAAGTCGGACGGACGATGTCCTTCGTGATGCCCGTGATCACCATTGTCATGGATCTCACCTACTTAGGCGTTTTCTTCTATGGCTTTGCCATTTTGGATGGTGTGCCTATTACCGATTATGACGTTAATGCCATCGGCACGACGATGGCGGTTGCTCAATATGCGATGCAAATTATGATGGCGTTCCTCATGTTTGCCCTTGTCTTTATCATGGTTCCTCGTGCAGGAGCGAGTGCCACTCGTATCAATGCGGTGCTCGACGCCAAACCCTCGATCAAAGATGCCGAAAAGACCGTTGTGAATGAGGGTAAGCCGGGTCATGTCGAATTCCGCGATGTGACATTCGCCTTTGCCAACGCTTCTGCCCCAACATTGCAAAACATCAGCTTCGAAGCCAAACCTGGAGAAGTCACTGCAATCATCGGTTCGACAGGAAGCGGAAAATCGACCATTATCAACTTAATTCCGCGTCTTTACGATGTTACCAACGGAAAAGTTTTGGTTGATGGCGTCGATGTCCGCGATTACAAACAGCATGATCTCCGTGAAAAAATCGGTTTTGTTCCTCAACAAGCACTGCTTTTCAGCGGATC
>CAZKHP010000014.1:0-15088 GCA_964552695.1 uncultured Staphylococcaceae bacterium
CATCGGTGCTGACGCGGGTGATACCGGCGACATAGGTGGCATAGCCATCGCCGACTTGGGTATGGTAGTCGTCTTGGCGGTCCGCCATCGAGAAGACAGGTTTGCCGTTGGCAACCCGTAGGACGTCACGGACATTGGTGGCGACACTGCTGCGACGGGCCAAAATGCCGTCAATCATGCTTTCCAAAAAGCCGAAGTCTTCGTAACGGCCGATGATTTTCAAAACCGGTTCGTTGGCTTGGATGATGTCGCCATCATGGAGGGCCCAAATTTGGAGGTCTTCCGGATGTTTGGCAAAGGTATGGACCAGAGCGATCGATTCGTCGACGCCACAGAGCATGACGTCATCTTTGCGTTGGAAAAATTGCAAGGTCACCGTATGTCCGGAAACATACCGTTTGACGATTTCGTTGGTCTTCAAGAAGTAGTTGGCGGTATAAAAATTTTTGGCGACTTTGTCATCGAATTGGAAGGTTCGATTCGTGAGACGCGAAATCTTGCCTTGTTCTTTCAATTTAACTTCAATTTCCATTGGGGGTTTCTCCTATGAATTTAAAAAAATCGTGACCGACCGGAGCGTGTTCATCAAGAACGATCAACCCACGGACTTGCGGAGCATTTTCAAGGTGCAGTTCTCGCGGGGAACAGAGCATACCATTCGAAGCGACGCCGCGAAGTTCGGAAGGAACAATCTCACTGCCGTCGAACATCATCGTTCCCGGCATGGCCACGACGGTTTTGAGGCCTTCGCGGACATTGGGAGCGCCACAAACGATATCCAAGACACGGTCTCCGACATCGACTTTGCACACATGCAGATGGTCGCTGTCCGGATGTTCTTCGCAGGATAAAACACGGCCGATCTTAAAACCGCTTTCGTCGATGGGATCGAGTGTTTCCAGATGGGCGTTTCGCAGCATATGGTTGATGACGTCAATGAGCGGCTTGGGCGGAAGGATGATTAATCCGGCATTTTTGATTTTGACGACTTCCGAAAACGAGAAAAGATTGACGCCGAGCAAACGGTCGTCTTGATAAAGCGCCACCACGTTATCGTGTTTTTCCACGCGCGTGGGTTTGGCTTTGGCATCGATGACGATTAAAAGGACATCCCCGATCGTGTGGAAATCATAGAATAGGTGGGCTTTCATTGAGCGTCTCCCCGTAAGTGTTTGATTTTCTGTTCATCCAAATGTTTGAGCATATAAACCAAGGACTTTTTCGCGGCGTTATAATCTTCCACATCCAGGATGGTGGAGTTGGTATGGATGCTCCGTGCGCAGAGGCAATGCGTAACCGTCAAAACCCCGTCGCGGTTTTTGTGGATTTGCCCGGCATCGGTGCCGCCCGGAGAATCAAAATATTGGCATTTGACATGGGCCTTTTCGGCACAGAGTTTTTGGAATGCGAGGAGTTCGGGACGGGCAATCATCGTGCCGTCGATGTAACGAAGCAAAACGCCTTCGCCCAACTGGCCGAATTCTTTCTTGTCGCCACTGCTGTCGCGCGAAGGGGAGCAGTCGAGCACAATCGCCATATCGGGATTGACTAAGTAACTGGACGTGATTGCGCCACGGCAGCCGACTTCTTCTTGGACCGAACCTCCCACGTAAAGGTCAAACGGAAGATCGATGTCTTTGAAATCCATTAAGATTTCGAGGCCGAGGATGAGGCCGTAACGATCATCGAATGCTTTGCCTAAAAGGCGTTCTCCGCCATTGATTTCTTGGAAACTGCCTTCGACCACCATCATCGCCCCGACATAGACGCCGGAGTTTTCCGCTTCTTCGCGGGATTTGAAACCAAAGTCAAAGAGCATGTTTTTGATTTCGGTGGGTTTTTCGCGTTCGGCTTCGGTTAACAAATGAGGGGGAACCGCGCCGATCGCGCCATGGAGATATTTTCCGGAACGGGTCTTCACGCAAACCCGTTGGGCGGTTAGGGTTTGATTATTCAATCCCCCCACGGGATGGCCTTTGAGCATGCCGTTTTTCTCAATGCTCAGGACGATGAAGCCGACTTCATCCATATGACCCACGACCATGACTTTGGGGGCGTTGGGAAGGTTGCTTTTCTTATAAGCGAAAATACTGCCTAAATTATCCGTGACAATGGGATAACCGAGGTCGCGGTACGTGGCGCGTAAAAAAGCCGCGATTTCATTTTCTTGGCCGGAAACGCCATTGAGTTCGCTCAGCGTTTTAAAGAGCTTTCGTTGACGCGGTGTCAGTTTCATGGGTGTGTTCTCCTTTTTGCACAATCAAGCGATTGATGGGAATGTTTTGCGAACGGAACTTGGTCTCATATTCGGTGGGATAGTCAAAGGCATCGAGGCCATCGTAATCATGGCTGTATTCCAGAATTCCATATCCCATTCTGGAAAAATTTTCATAACTGAACTCAAACAGACCTTGATTATCGGTTTTGAGATAAATCTTTCCCAGTTTTTTAAGCAAACGGAAGTAAGTTTCTAAGACTTTTTCATTGGTCAAGCGACGTTTGGAATGTTTCTTTTTGGGCCAGGGGTCCGAGAAGTTGAGAAAAATGGCCGACATTGTTTGTTCAGGGAATAAATCCAAAATCAACAAGGCATCGTCATTGAGAAGCATGACGTTGGTCAATTGGGCCTCCGCGACCTTTTTGGCGGTAATCGCTAACGCCGTGGATGACTTCTCAATGCCCAGGAAATACGCATCCGGATTCTTTTGGGCCATGCCGACGATGAAGTCGCCTTTGCCCGTGCCGATTTCAAGATACAAAGGGGCAAAATGAAGGAACGTCTTGCCGCGGTCGGAAGTGATTTCCGAAGGCGATAAGACAATATCCGGGTGAGCCGCTAAATAGGGTTCGGCCCAAGGCTTATGCTTCATTCTCATTGAAGATTTCCCAACGCATGAATGGCGTGCGCATAAATCGCCATGCTCTTTTTGAAATCATCCAAGTCGATTTTTTCGTTGGCGTCATGGATGTTGTCGATTTTTCCGGGGAAGTTGCTTCCAAAGGCCACGGTGTTTTGGGCTTCTTTGGCGTAGGTGCCCCCGCCGATGGCCATGATGGGGGTGATGGTGTCACCGGTTTCTTGTTGGTAAACGCCCAATAAGGTTTTGATCATCGGGCTTTCCGGATCCATCAATAGCGAGCGCGAGGTGGACAAAATGCGGGTCGAACCGGGCGATTTATCGCCGATGCGGGCAATGACTTCCAGGGGATTGACGGTTTCGGGATAACGGAAGTTGCAGATCAGCGATAATTCTTTTCCGTCGTAATGGATGAGGCCGACGTTATACGTCGTGGCGTGCAAGAGTTTGGATTCATAAAATTCGTTGAGCGACTTTCCGCTGGGATCCGCATAAAGCGAAGCCAACGTGGTTAACGGCGTTAACGAAAACGCTTCGCCGAGGGCTTTGATGAGTTGAAGCCCGGCGTTGACGCCCATCTCGGGCATCGAACCATGTGCGGCTTTGCCTTTGACGGTCACGACAAACGTATCTTTTTCTTTCTCAAGGGTGTAAGAGAAAGCATATTTCTTTAAGACCTCTTCGAGATTGCCTTTTTCAGTAAGCGTGGCCTTGGCAAGGTCAATAACCGAGTTGGCCACCACACCCGCATCAAGCGAAAGCACCGGGCCAAGTTTTGAGGTCAAACGGGTTTGATAGTTGGAAATGCCTTTTTCACCGTAAATCAAAGGGAATTCGGCATCCGGCGTGAATCCGTATTTGGGATTGGGACGACCCAATTGATGGAAATAGTAGTCCAAGCAACGGGAACCTTTTTCTTCGTTTCCGCCGACGACATGACGGACTTGGAACCCTTGAATGAGACCTTGGTCTTTCAGTGCTTTGAGGGCGTAAAAAGCGGCGATTCCAGGACCTTTGTCGTCGCTGGTGCCACGGCCGAACATTTGGGCGCCTTCGACCTTTCCGCTGAACGGGGGATATTTCCAGTCACCGGACACGGGAACAACGTCACAGTGTGAATAAATCCCAATGATGGGACCTTCGCCATAGCGGATTTCGGTGGCATAGCCATCGCAATAATCGACTTTGAAACCTTCGCTTTCAGCGAGTTGACCGATATAACGAAGCGCTTGGTATACACCTTCGCCGAACGGTTTTCCGGGAGCCACCGTCTTATCGTCATGGATGGAATTGATTTGGACCCATTTCGATAACGCGGTTTTGGCTTTTTCGTAGTTGCCTTCGGTGATTTTGGAATAGTTGATTTTCATAAAGATTCTCCCACAAAAATATTACGCTTATTTTCCTACTTTTTCGATGGTTTTTTGACCACTTGCTTTCAATAAAGCAAAACAGATCAACGGAACGATGATAAAGGCCACGACCGCCTCACTGACGCCATTGGTGCCGATGATGGTGCCCATCAAGACCCAGTAGTTGACCCCGTTAGCTTGACCGATGGCAGGTCCTTCAAATACGCCCAACATCGTTAAGACCAAGGTGCTGTGCAAAAGGGTCAACAACGCACTTGAAAGGGCCACGAACGTCCACCGCACATAAATGCTTTTGAATTTCCGGAGAAGTTCAAAGAAAAATCCCGCGGCCAAACCGAAGAGGACCCTTGGGACGATGGAAATCAGAGGATTGACAAACATGGCGTCCAACACGGTGGTCGGAGAAATAAGCGCTCTTAAAAACGATAAGAAGCCAAATGCAAAACCCAGCACGAGCCCGTATTTCCAGCCAAAGAGGTAAGCACCCACCAGCACGGGAATGTGGAGTAAGGTAAAGGCGATGACGGGTGTGATTTGAATGAAACCGATTTGCGGGATAAAGGTCATCAAGGCCATGAGCCCGATGAACATTGCGGAAAGGACCATGCTACGGACTTTTTGGTTACGCATTTTTCGTTCCCTCATTCTTTTGATAAATCTTTAATAACCCTTGCAGCGCCAAATCGGGAACATAGCTGAAACTGTCTTTTAAGGAATCTTTGAAGAAACGGCCGTAGCCTCCGGTTAAGACCCGTTTGCAGGGATAGCCGAGTTCTTTTTCAATGTCTTCGGAGAGCATCTTGATCATCGCAGATGTTCCATAAATGGCCCCACTGTTCATGGAGTCGGGGGTATTTTTGCCGATGATCTTTTTGGGCTGTTCCAAGGTGATTTCGGGGAGCTGGGCGGTTCCGCCGATCAACGCCGAAACGGAGAGTTTGAGTCCGGGTGCGAAGACGCATCCGACAAACGCGCCGGCTTTATCCACGACGCAGATTTTGGTTGCGGTCCCAAGGTCCGCAATCAATACCGGATAGCCGAATTGATGAATGGCGCCGACGGCGTCGGCGACCAGATCGGCGCCGAGTTCATTGGGATTGTCAATACGAATCGAAAGGCCATTCTTTAGGCCTTTGCCGACCACAAGCGGCGTGACTCCGAAGGAAGCCTCGATGGCTTCTTTTACGGCAAATGTCAAAGAAGGCACCACACTGGCCAGGATGCCGCCTCGGAAATCTTCCTTTTTGTATTTTTTATCGCTCATGAACGAACTCAGAATCAGTTCGTATTCATCGGAGCTTTTCTTCTTATCGGTGGCGGTTCGGAACGTACTCAGTACTTTGTCATCTTTGAATACCCCGATTTTGATGTCGGTGTTTCCCATGTCGACGCATAAAATCATAAATTTCCCTCCGCTACAATCTCGCTAAACGAGTATCGTGCGTCTTTATTATAGACTCTGAAAGTGGGGATTCGCAACAAATCCGTTTGATGGCTTAATCGCATATGTTTTGAATTTGTGCTAGAATAGGTCCAGGAGGTTTACAAATGAAAAAATTAATTACATTATCTTTACTTTCACTCGCCGCTTTTAGTTTAGTGGGTTGTGGCACAACCCCAGTCGAGCCCGCCGCCGCCAATGAACGCGTCATCGCTGCGATGTCAAAAATGACGAGTACCGAGATGGCCTCGTTTGTTCTCACCATTGAAGCAGACGCCGAAGTCTCGCAACTCTTCGACTATGTCGATGAAGCCGAAACCGATGAACAATTCACCGCGTCCGGTTCCGCATCGGTCGAACTTCGCGCCAACGACATTTGGGGCGATGCCGAAGCGTCACTCCACGCCGAACTCAGCGTCTCCGAAAGCGAACCTGGGTCCTCGATGTCCATGATTCAAACGGTCAATGGCTATATCAAGGATGGCTATGTCTATGCGGATGGCTCTGCCGCGACCGATTTGTTTGAAATCAGTTCCGGTGATGTGACTCAAGTCAAATACTATGTCGGCAACTTAGCCGAAGCGTTAGGAATCTCATCCGAAGTGACTTCCATTTCCGAAGAACTCTTCGATATGAACCAAATTCTTCCCTTCTTAACCGACATTGCCGATACCACCGCCACCGAGAAAAACGGCGATTTGACCGTCACGTACAACATCACGATCGACGACATCGTCAATCTCTATGTCGACTTGATGGAAATGCAAGGGGTAGACTTAACCAGCTATACCTCTTCGCAACTCGATTCCATGATGGCCGAATTACAAGCGCAAATCGAATCCGTCTTGACCTTGACCGAACTGAAGATTGTCCTAGGCGTTTCCGCCGATGGCTACTTCAATAAGTTCTATATTGATGTCGATTTGGATCTCGCCATCGAAGCAACCGAATACGATTACAGCATCAGCGAGGATGTCGTGGTCGGAACCAACGAAATCTCGATTGCCGGATTCCTGCACATCGATTTGACCGACGTCAACAAAACCGTCGCCGTCACCTTCCCAGATGACCTCGATGAATACGTTGAAGTTACCAATCAATAAGGACTAAAAAAGAAGGAGCGGCTCGCCACCGCTCCTTTTCGTTTGCCTAGATTGCGACAATATTGACGATTTTGCCTTTGACGACAATGACTTTCTTAATGGTTTTCCCTGAGGTATGGCGTTGCACCGCTTCGTCGGCAAGCGCCACTTTTTCCATGTCCGCTTCGGAAATATCCGCAGGAACTTTCACGGAATTGCGGAGTTTGCCGTTGACTTGCAGGGCAATTTCGATTTCGGACTTGACGAGCTTGCTTTCGAGGTATTTCGGCCAGGGTTGATAAACAATCAAATCCTGATGGCCAAGCATCGACCACAACTCTTCGCCGAGGTGAGGCGCGATGCAGGAGAGCATTTGCACGAATCCTTCAAGGTAGGGAACATAGATGGATTTGGCGCGATAGACTTCGTTGGTGAAGATCATCATCTGCGATATCGCCGTGTTGAATTGGAGATGTTCATAGTCATCGCTGACTTTCTTCACGGTGTAGTGATAGACATAATCGAGTTCACCGCTGGAGGTCTTGGAGAATTTGGACGTGAATTCCGGCTCGGTGAAGATGCGGTAGACACGGTCGAGGAACCGCTTAGAACCATCAAGGCCGCTGTCGGACCAAGGTAAAGAGGCTTCCAAGGGGCCCATAAACATCTCGTAGAGACGCAAAGTATCCGCACCGTAATTTTGGACGATGTCATCGGGATTGACGACGTTTCCGCGCGATTTGCTCATTTTTTCGCCATTGGAACCCAGAATCATGCCTTGATGGAAAAGGCGTTGGAAGGGTTCGGGCGTTTTGACAATGCCCAAATCGTAAAGGGCTTTATGCCAGAAACGGGCGTAGAGCAAGTGAAGCACGGCGTGTTCGGCGCCACCGATATAAAGGTCAACCGGGAGCCAATGCTCGATGAGTTTGGGATCGGCAATGGCCAACGGATTTTTGGGATCCAAATAACGGATGTAATACCAGCAGGAACCGGCCCATTGGGGCATCGTGTTGGTTTCGCGGGTCGCGGGTTTTCCATTGTAGGTGGTATGGAGCCAGTCGGTTGCGTGGACAAGGGGCGATTCGCCGGTTCCACTGGGTTTGTATTCGACGAGTTCCGGAAGGACTAAGGGCAAATCTTCTTTGGCCAGCGGATAGACTTTTTGGTCTTCGTCGATGGCCACCATCGGGATGGGTTCACCCCAATAACGTTGACGGCTGAAGAGCCAGTCGCGGAGTTTGAAGTTGATTTTGCGTTTGCCCTCTCCCAATTGTTCAAGATGGCGAATCATCGCTTCTTTGGCATCGGCGATGTTCATGCCATTGATAAAGTCGGAATGGATGTGTTGGGCATCCTCTACAAACGCATTTTGGGAAATATCGCCTTCCAGGACTTGGATCATCGGAAGGTCGTATTTTTTGGCAAACGCATAGTCGCGTTCATCGTGTGCGGGAACCGCCATCACGGCGCCAGACCCATAGGAGGCCAGGACATAGTCAGCCACCCAGATTGGGACTTTTTTACCGTTGACGGGATTGATGGCGTAGGCACCGGTGAAGACGCCGGTTTTGTCTTTATTGAGTTCGGTCCGTTCCATATCGGACTTGGCCGAGGTCATGGCAATGTAAGCGTCCACCGCCTCTTTTTGTTTCGGGGTGACAAGGACATTCACAAGAGGATGTTCAGGCGCAAGGACGCAGTACGTGCATCCAAAAAGCGTATCCGGACGGGTGGTGAAAACGGTGAATTCATGGCTATTTTTAGCGACTTTAAAGGTGATTTCGCAACCTTCGCTTTTGCCAATCCAGTTCTTTTGCATTTCCAGCGTCGATGTCGGCCAGTCCAAACCTTCCAAACCTTTCAGCAGTTTGTCGGCGTATTCAGTGATTTTAAGCACCCATTGTTTCATCGGTTTACGGATGACCGGGAACCCACCGACTTCGGATTTGCCATCGATCACTTCTTCGTTGGAAAGCACCGTGCCTAAAGCCGGGCAGAAGTTGACGGGTTTTTCTTCGACATAGGCCAGCCCCATATCGTAGAGGTTGAGGAAGATCCACTGCGTCCACTTATAATAGTCGACATCCGTGGTCGCGATTTCCCGGTCCCAATCGTAGCTGAAACCAAGCATCTTGATTTGTTCCCGGAAATGGTTGATGTTTTGCGTGGTGAACGTTCCGGGGTGTTGGTTGGTTTTGATCGCATATTGTTCCGCGGGCAAACCGAAAGCATCCCAGCCGATGGGATGGAGGACATTAAAGCCTTGCATCCGTTTCATGCGGGCGACGATGTCGCTGGCGGTATAGCCTTCCGGGTGACCTACGTGGAGACCTTGGCCCGAAGGATAAGGAAACATGTCAAGGACATAGAATTTGGGCTTCGAAAAATCATAAGCATCGCATTGGAATGCTTTTTTCTCTTCCCAGACTTTTTGCCATTTCTTCTCAATCGTCAGATAATCATAACCCATACGTTTTCCTCCTTATAAAATAAAAACGCCCCAGATAAAGGACGCTTGCGCGCGGTACCACCTTAATTTACATCACATGATGTACGCTCAACGCCTTTAACGCAGGCCGCGGAACAATCTGTAAAGCTGAGATTCGTCTCGTGTTTATCGCTTTGCATCACGTCAGCGACTTTCTAGAAAACAACAGAACGATTAGTGCTTCTTTGTCATAAGTAGTTTAACACCGATCGAGACATTCCGTAAAGAAAAAAGGCATCGATTCATCTGGATAAAAAGGGGAAATACGCATTTTTTCACTTCAAAGGTCAATGACGTTTACTAGGATATTCCGGACGCAGAAACTAAAATTTTTAATTTTAAATACTATTGAAGGGAGGCTTTGTGGACAGCATTTCTTTCCCGTAAAAATTTCGTAATGATGTCAGAAAAAGTATTAGGAATAATGCCAAAATGGTGCGAAATAAACTTACTGTCACACTGTATATTTTTCGAATCCTTCGCTCCATGAATGAAAATCATCGATTACAATTTTTGAAATTTCGAATTTTTCAGGATGCTTTTTTCCAATTCTCGTATGTTTTCTATAATAAACAATCATTGCTTTTGCTTTTTTGTAGGTAGAAAAATAATCAAAAATCACATAATTGTTGATATTGTCTTCATCGAGGTATTCAATCCAAACGGAATAAAGATTCATTTTTTCCTTTTTCACATCATTACGTTCGAAATCGACTCCAAATTTGATGATTTTAAACGATGTTTGATCAAATTGATTAAACCCTTTTTGGTTCTTAATTAAACTAATTTTTTCTTCAGCTTTGAACTTTGAAGAAAAGGTACCTAAATCTATTTTTTCGATATTATCGCTGTTTGCATATTCAAAGGAAGCAATGTAGAAATATTTCCGCATTTTTTACCAACCTCCAAATCGATTAAATCAAATTAATAGCTGTTTTTTATTTAAAAGAGTTTTGTATAGGGATTGATACGTTTCGGCGGATTTCTTCCATGCGTTATCGGTAGTCATCGCGTGTTGAATCAGCGTATCCATGATGTTGACTTTACCGTAATTGGTCAGAGCCCACCGCACCGTGTTTTCGATGGCTTGGGTTTCATAGGCATAGAAGCCAAAACCGTTGGCCTTATCGAGGTTATGATCCATAAACGGAATGACGGTGTCTTTCAGTCCTCCGGTCAAACGGACAAGAGGTAATGTGCCATAACGAAGGGCAATCATCTGGGCGATGCCACAAGGTTCAAATAAAGAAGGCATTAACAAGAAATCGCTGGCGGCGTAAATCTTATGGGCCAGCGTATCGTTATAGCCGATGTAGACCGCCATTTTGTCGGGGTACATGGCGCGCAGTTTTTCCATTTCTTGTTCATAGACATATTCCCCGGATCCCAAAACAACCAGGGACGCGCCGACTTTCAGCAGTTCATGGGCCGCGGCGATGATGAGGTCCATGCCTTTTTGCCACGTCAATCGGGTGACGATGCCAAAGAGGGCTTGCCCTTCATCCACCAAATGGAGTTCTTTGAAAAGAGCGGATTTATTGAGTGGTTTTTGCTTGGCGTAAGTTTCTACGTCAAAGGCATAGGGAATCTTGGCGTCTTTGGCGGGATTCCATTCGGTGTAATCGATGCCGTTGAGAATGCCTTGGAAGTCGTTTTTCCGCCAAATGATGACATCGTTAAGCCCTTGGCCGCCTTCGGGAGATAAAAGTTCTTCGGCATGCGTGGGCGAAACGGTCGTCACTTTGTCGCTATAAACCAGGGCGGCTTTTAAAGACGAGCAGGTGCCTTTGAAACGCACTTGACCTTCGTGGAATAAGGATTCGGGAAGGTTATAGAAATCCCCTAATAGGGCGGGATCGAATAGCCCTTGGAATGCGGGGTTATGGATGGTCGTGACAAAGCGGATATTGCGGTAGAACGGATCGTTGGTATTTTGCTCTTTGATGAGCACGGGAAGCATGCCTACTTGCCAGTCGTGAAGGTGAATCACATCGGGGCAAAAATCCAAAACGCGAAGCATGTTCCGTATGGCTTGGGTGAAGAAAGCAAAACGTTCGGTATCATCGAAATAACCGTAAAGTCCCGGACGCGAGAAATAATAATCGTTGGCGATGAGGTAATAGGTAATCCCATCGATCACGGTTTGATAGATATCGGCCTTCTGTTTCCGCCACGACATATAGACATCGACGCTGGCCATCCACGTGGTTTTTTCGTGCCGTTTTTTGATGTCCATATAAAAGGGCATCGCGATGGCCACGGTTTCACCCAACACGGTGAGTTCGCGCGACAAGGAATAGACGACGTCGGCAAGACCTCCGGTTTTGGCAAGCGGGTTGGCTTCGCTGGCGGCCATGAGGATTTTCATTAAATCACGTCTCCTTGTTTGATGTAGACCGGGTAGCCATCGGTGCTGTTGATTTCACGGGCATGGATGATGTGCGCGTATTTATCCACCACCACCGAATCGAGATGCACCCCGGAACCGATGACGGTGTCGGTCAAGATGATTGAGTTTTTGATGGAGGCTCCTTCGGCGACGGTCACATAACGGCTGAGGATCGAACGTTCGACTTTGCCGTTGACGTTGGCGCCATTGGCAATGAAGCAGTCGCTGACTTCGGCGGAAGGTCCGTATTTGGACGGCGGGGTGTCGTGCGTGACGGTGTAAATCGGCCATTCGGGTTTGAAGAGTTGTTTCCGGACGGTGTAATCCAGAAGTTCCAGGGAGTATTCCACATAGTGCGGGAGGCTATCGAAGCAGCGGGCATAGCCGACATATTCGTAGGCGTTGACCGTTTCGGTTTTCCCGCAGCAATAAGCGATGATGTCGTTGAGCGTGAAGAACGAACTGGTGGCGGCGGCTTTGCTCATCAATTCCGCCAATTTGGGACGGTTGATGATGTAGGTTTCCAGCGAAATATCGGCTTCGTCGAGGGTGCCTTTATTTTCGCGGATATAGACGATTTCGCCTTTGGGCGAGACTTTCACGAAATCGCTGCCGATGAAATTGGTTTTCCCGTTTTTGATGTGGGTGTAAACCATCGTGATTTCAGCGTTTTTGGCGATATGCGCTTTGAGGACTTCGCGGTAATCGATGGACATCACGATGTGCGCCGGGGCAATCACGAAATAATCCGGCATGCTGGTGTAGAACATCCAGTCGTTGGCGCGGATGTTGTTGATGTCGTGGTTGTAACGGGGGTTATTGGCCAGCTTTTCGTTGTACATGATGGCTTCGTAGCCGAGCTTGGTGTTGGCGTTCCACACGTTCGCTGAGCCTAAGTGTTTTAAGATCGAACGGGGACCGTTTTTGACCAGAATGCCAACTTCGTCGATTTCAGAGTTTGAAAAGTTCGATAGGGTGAAGTCGATGAACGCGTAGCGGCCGAGGAATGAGGTCGAGGCTAAGGGCCGGGAAGCGGTCAATTCGCCCAGTTCGGGTGAGTGATGTAAGTTACATAATCCCATGACTTTGTACATAAGGGCCTCCTACTTCGTGACGAGGACGATTTTTTCGCCCTGCACATTGACTTGACGTCCGTCTTCAATCACGGTTCCACCGGCGACGATGGCGTGATCGATCACGGCATGTTTGCCGATGACGGCTCCGGGCATAATGACTGAGTGGGTCACCAGGGCGCCTTCATCGATGAGCACTTCGTTGAAGATGACCGAACGGTTGACTTTGCCTAAGACAATCGCGCCTTGGTTGACGATGGAATCGGTGACACAGGCGGATTTTCCAACGTATTGAGGAACGCTATGGGTATCTTCAGAAAAGGTTTTCGCACCGGTCCGCATGTTGTAGATTTCCACATCGTTGGCTTTTTCGAGCATATCCATATTGGCTTGCCAAAGCGAGTCGATCGTGCCGACGTCTTTCCAATAGCCTTTGAATTGGAACGCCAGCAATTTCTTTTGGTCATTGAGCATCGTGGGAATGATGTTTTTCCCGAAGTCGTGTTCGCTGGTTTCGTCTTTGGCGTCGGCGACAAGGTAATGTTTCAAATCGCGGTAATTGAAAATATAGATGCCCATGGACGCTAACGTGGATTTGGGCTTCTTGGGTTTTTCTTCGAATTCATAAATGGTCATGTCGTCTTTGACGTTCATGATGCCGAAACGGCTGGCCTCGGCGAGACTCACGCTGAGAACAGCGATGGTCAAATTGGCTTTCGCGCATTTGTGCGCCTCGAGCATTTCGCGGTAGTCCATTTTATAGACGTGATCGCCCGACAAGATGAGGACATATTCGGGTTCGAGCGAATCCAAGAAATCCAAGTTTTGATAGATGGCGTCGGCGGTTCCGCGATACCACGCCGCACCGGCTTCGGTTTGTCTGGGCGGTAACGAAGCGGTCAATGAACGAACCCCGTTAAGCCCCCATTTCTCGCCGTTACCGACATAAGTATTGAGGAAGACCGATTCGTATTGCGTCAAGACCCCGACCGTATCGATGCGGGAATTCGCGCAATTGGAAAGCGGGAAGTCGATGATTCGGTATTTGCCACCGAAACTGACCGCCGGTTTGGCGTTTTTCTTGGTGAGGTCCTCAAGCCTCGTTCCTTTGCCTCCGGCTAACAACATTGCCACCATTTCTTTTGCCATATGTGCCTCCTATGGTTTTATTGTTCGTGGGCCGTCTTGGTGACGATACCCACACAGGTTTGAATCATGCTGCGAACTGCTAAGTGATGAGCGAAACTGGTCTCATCCAAGCGGGCATACAGGTTGGCGCCTTTTTCAAAATTGAGTCCATCGATCAAAAGCGTGACATCCGTTGCGTTTCGGGTTAAACAGAAGTGGTATTTGGGATAACCCGAGAGCATTGAAGCGTAACTTTTGCGTGTGGCATCGAAGAATCCTTCGCTGCCCATCGTTTGGTTGGAAAAGCCGACGAATTGGGCGAGTTCGGGAACATTTTCGGGATAATACGTTTTGATGGGTTTTTCCTCGTTCAGCAAGGCCATCACGCGGATATCGTTCCGCATTTGAAAGAGATAATCTTCCGCGGCCCCGCTTTTGGTTTGGATGATCAGGGCTTTTTCTTTGTTTCCGTAAACGACGCTATAGAGGTAAACATAATCATCGATGCAAGTGACTTCCATCTTTTTGATTTTATTGACCGCGGGTAAACGAAAGTATTTATCAAGTCCGAGCGAGGTTTTGTCGTCTTCACCCAACGGGCTATCGAATATCAAAAACAGGCCGGATTGGTTTTCAATGCGTTCTTCGATGGCTTCGATAAAGCGGAAGTTGAGCTTGAGATAGGACAGGTAATGAACCAAGCCGACACAAAGAATCAAGGTCACAAAGAAACCCACGAACATGAGGATTTCCACCCACGTTTCATCGGGTAAGGGAATCACATCAAAATGGGTCAAATTCAAAAAAGCGATGAACAAAAAAAGAATGGTCAAAGCGACGATGAGATCCCGGCGCCAAATGGTATCCATGGCTTGGCGTCTGCGGAATCGTAAGTTTTTCACGACGAGCGCAGCATCTTCCATAAGTAAGCCTCTTCCTTTTATTTTAACATACCAAAAGAAAACCGATGAAGACAATTCATCGGTTGTTCCGTTAGTTTTTGATTTTGCCTTCTTCGGCGTAAAGATGGACGCGGGAGGCACTGCGGTCGTGGAGCACAACGAGGGTCTCGTCGGCGAGTTCGGAAATATCGGCGACCTTGTCGCTCGGGGCGGATAAAATGGCTTGAAGGCCGAATTTACGAAGTAAGCGGACGGACTCTTTGATTCTGCCGCGGTCCATTTTGCTGAACGCTTCGTCGAAGATGATGAGGCGGATGCAGTTGGCCCATTCGCCTTTTTCGTTGACGCGGT